>JBBWWE010000381.1:0-6813 GCA_050256595.1 Planctomycetota bacterium | reverse complement strand
GATTCGATCGACACCTTGCACCGTCTCGAGTGGTAATCGACTCACTTATCCGGGACAGGTTTGTCCGTCCAAAACACTGATCCGAATGAACAATTCGTCACTCGGACCCATCAAAATCCTGTCAATCCGAACTGACCGATCTACACCAGCGAGAAACGGAAATCAGCCTGCTGCTTAGTGGTATAGATAGAGGGTGGGGATTTATTCGCCCTTTGAGTTCGATGGCCTTTCACGAGGTTGGCTTGCCCGGAGATTCACATGACAAAATACATCTGGATTGTCATCTGCTACGCTTTTCTCGTCCCTGGAATCGTATCGGGTCAAAGTGCATCGCTGACGATCACCGGCACTGAGGGATTCGCCGACACCCTGGCAACCACCATGATCCATCTCACTTCCGACGAGCAGATTCATGGGTTCAGTTGCGGCGTGACACATGACCCGGTCATCCTCTCCATTCCCGATTCAGACAATATCCGACAGGCGCCGGTACTCTCAGATCTCAACAACGGTACCGGACCCGACTTCTTCAATGTGAATATTGCTCCTGCCAACGGAGCTGGATTCACTCTGGCTTGTGTGACCGATCTCTTTGCACCTTTTGAACAGATCCCCATCGCGACAGATTTGCTGTTACTCGAAGTGGACTACCTGATCGATGGCGCAGCTCCTGTAGGAGCTCTGACACCGATCGAGTTCGCAGATACGCTCGGATCACCACCGGTGCAAACGGTGATGGTGCTACAACTGCAGGAAGTGGTCCCCTCCACCATTGGTGGTACCATCCTGGTCACCGAACCGCTCTTTATGCGGGGAGATCTGGATCAGAGTGGAACCCTGTCCCTCATCGACGGAGTGTTACTGCTGTACCGGGTATCAGGACTGGAACCACCCGGAACCTGCAAGGATTCGGACGACATCAATGACGACGGATTACTCACCATCGGAGATGCGGTCTACCTCTTTCAGTACCTCTTCATCAACGGCGACCCCATCCCCAGCCCGACCGGCGTTTGTGGTCCGGATCCGGATCCGGAAGACGCTCTCGATTGCATTTCTTACAACGCCTGTGGCTGATCGCTCTCGAATAGCCATCGATGTGGCATCAGTTTCCGTCCAGAGAGTTTATCACTGAACGATTGCCGGACCCTTTTCACAACTTGCCTGACCGTGGACTCTCGCAGTCTGGCTTCCCACATCTGATTCGGTCTCGATGGAAACAAACCCGGCAATCTGCCAATCCAGCGGCAACTGGATCACCGTATCGGCATCGACCGGAGGATCCACCAGCGGTGCGAAGGCACCATTGCCGTAGCGAGCCACCCTGGATATACGAACTCCATCGATGTTGGCCTGAATGGAGTCAGTAGGACTGCCGGTTCGATTGGGATCCGCACCCACGATGAAGGGCAAAGCATTGGTGGTCCTGTCGCCAGAAGCAGCCACCCGTCCGACCACCTGCCCATCGAGATAGACTCTGACCTCTTTACCGTCATAGACACCGGCGACGTGATGCCAGCGATCCGGCTGCAATCGAGCACTCTTCGCCACGGCTTCCTTGTACTCCTTGCCCAGGAAGACCATAAAACTGGGAATCCCATCGTTGACGAAGATGCCGTACTCGGACTGGTTGGTCTTGCAAAGAAATGGCTTTCTTCCGGTCATTTCAGAGATCTGTATCCAACCCTCGACAGTGAAGGCACCCTGCGCAAACTCGACTTGCTCGGGTTTGACGATGACGCAGTCACCGGGACTCTTCAGGGACAGATGTCCTCCATCTCTCGACCTCGATGGAAAACCGGAAAAGTCGAGAGGGATCACGACTCTCTTGGGGGGAACCTCAATCGATCTTCCTTCTTCGTCATCGAAGAAGGTCGCCACATCGATGACGGGAAGATCGCGAGAGCCCTCGAGAATCGCAGCATCGAGACTGACTTCCAGTTGCAGATCACGCTCTGCCCCGGGCCCGAGCATGACTTCCCGGGTCGGAAACTGAACCTCTCCACCTGGATTGGAAAGAAATATTTTGAGACTCGCGGCATCGACCGGATTTCGCAAAGTCATCTTCAACGTCTTTGCCGATTGTGAGGAACCTCCAACCGGGAGTCCCACTCCAAACGTGGCGATATCAGCGGCAAGTAATCGTTCCGATAGCGCGCGACGCTTGGGAGTGTAGTCGCGAGGATCGAGCAGGCTACCCACCGGAACCACCGCGACATCGACTCCAGATGGTCTCACGGTGACCAGATTCCAGTGGTGAACCCAGCCCGCACCGGGATAATCGTGCGCTTTTCCTCCCCCGGTGGTCGCCAGGGTGAAGTAATCGATCCCATCCTTTTTTCCGCCGTAATGGAGCCGATGAATGTGACCGGCAAAAACAGCCTCGACATTGCCAGCTGCGGCCAGTCGATCGTGAACCGCATCCCAGTTCGCTCCCGGGTAATAGCCAGAAATCCATCGAGGGTGATGAAGAAAGACAAACACCTTCTCGAGCGAGGCGGTGTTCTGCAATACACCGTCGAGCCACTTCAACTGGCCCTCGGTAAAGCGCTGACAAGCCGGATCAGAAAAGTTCTTACGCCCTGTTTTTGGATCCCCTTCATCGCTGTAGAGGATGACGAAGGCACAGCCTTTGTGTTCGAACCAGTACCACAACGGACCGAAATGTTGCTCGTAGTCCGATTCATGCTCGTCATCCGGACGTCCCGCACCACGCCAGTAGACATCGTGATTGCCGGCTACCGGATACCAGGGCCGAGACAAACGCCCCATCGTCTCGATGAACTCGGCTGCCTCGATCAGCCACATCGGACGCGCATTGTAGCCATTGATCAGATCTCCCACCGTCATCACCAGGTCCGGCTCGACCAGATTGACCTCCTCGACAGCCCGAGCCAGAACTCGGATTCCCTCGGCCGGTCCGCCGGTCCGATCACCCATGATGGCAAATTGCCACATCGGCTCCTCCTCGGGAGCCTCGAGCGAACGTGTTCCCTGACGGTTGGTCTTGACCGGGTCATCCTCGCCTGGAGTGGCCAGAACGGGGTTGCAGAGCAGCAACGAGATCAAGAAAATGAGTCTGGTGTGGATCGTCATCGGTTTACCTCCGGTTCGGGGCCAATGTAACCTGTCGCTCCGACTTGTCACGGACCCACTTGCCATGGAGGATCCCCGAAGAACCACTGCGAGGACTCTGGTCATCCGCAGCGGTAGGGACCTCCCGATCTGAAAGGGAATCATTGCAGCCTCCTCGTTATGCTGCGGAATCGACGATTCCGGAAGTTCCTTACAGGCCCGGAATCAGTACCCGTGACCCCAATTTTCACATCGAAACCTCTCCCGGTTCGCAAGACTGGCGCACCGACATCGGATACCTGCACGGCATCGACCTCTTCAACCATTCATGCTACTGGGAGGCACATGAGGCCTGGGAACACCGCTGGCTTCCCCTGACAGAACCAGATCTTCTGCGCACTCACCTGCAGGGTTTGATCCAGGCCAGTGCTTCGCTGCTGAAGTTAGTGTCGGGACAACCAGAGCCAGCCCGGACCATCTGGAGTCGTGGCCGAGCCCGAATGCTCGCGATCGCTGAAGATTCGCCAGATGAGACCTATCACGGAATCGAAATTCCGCCCCTGATCCGCGTCCTCGATGCACTCATCGAGAAAGGTGACGCCGATTTCGATGCGCCGACAATCCACCTGATTGGCTGGACTTGATGGAACCGCGGATCGTCTATCTTGATGAGAAGATTGCCATCGTCTCAAAACCATCGGGAATGTTCGTTCACCCATCCACGGAGGCGCGTGGAAGAGAGCGAACCGTCCTTACCTGGCTGCGTGATCGCCTCGGGGCGTATGTCTATCCGGTACATCGCATCGACCGAGCCTGTTCAGGACTGGTTTCCCTCGCCAGAGATCCCGCCAGTGCCAGGGAACTCCAGGCCGCACTTCAATCACCTCTCGCCCGCAAGCAATACCTGCTGCTGTGTCGAGGCGAAACAGAACAGCAGTTCCGCTGCGATCTTCCACTGAAGGTTGGCCCCGACAAGCAGCCGCGAGCTGCCACGACGCATTTTTACCGAATCATGACCAGTGAAGGATTTTCGCTACTGAGTGCACGTATCGAAACCGGCCGTCGCCATCAGATCCGGCGGCACATGGCCCGTCTCGGCCACCAGATCGTCGGCGACTCCACCTATGGCAAGGGCCGCATCAACAAGTGGCTGCGCCAGGACCACGGATTGCCACGTCTGTTTTTGCACAGCTGGCGATTGCGCCTGCCGATGTCAGGGCAACCCGATCCCATCGAGACAGAAGACCCACTGCCGGCGGACCTGCTGGTTTTCCTGCGCTCCTTGACCGGAGATCGCCAGATGTGGCCCGGGGGAACTCCCTGCGAGATCGCAACGGGAGATCGGAGATGATCCGATGCGATCGATCGGCGATGTTGGCAATCCTGTTGCCACCGGTGCTGATATTGGTCGCAAGAGTGATCTTTCAAGGCCTGCTCTTTACCACCGAACTCAGTGGAGATGAAGCCCAGTACTGGGACTGGTCGCGGCATCTTCAACTCTCCTACTACACCAAGGGGCCGCTGATTGCCTGGCTCATCGCTGCTAGCACCGCGTTTTTTGGAAACGCGGAACTGGCGGTTCGGATCGGTAGTTATCTGGCCCACGCCATCGCCGGAATTGCCGTCGGATTCCTGGGTCTGCAATTATCAGGTGGCTCTCGGCGCGCCACCTGGTTCACGGCCATCGGTTTCCAGTGCGTACTGGCGTTTCAGATCGCTGGATCCTTGATGACGGTCGACATGTTGATGGTCGCCGGCTGGAGCATCGCCACATCCGCTGCGGTCTCCACGTTGCAACGATCGCGCACCGGGAAATCGGTCCTCAGTTCTCTCACCCTGTGCGGATTGGCCCTGGGTATCGCATTTCTCGCCAAGTACACGGCACTGCTCGGTTTGCTTGGTATCGTGATCGGCCTGTGGCCACAAAGAAAACAATGGATGTCGGCTCCTGGTGCACGGGCCGGTTTGATCTGCGCAACGGTACTGTTCGTGACTTGTCTCGCACCGGTGTTCCTGTGGAACTTCGAGCGTGGTTGGCCAACCATCCAGCATCTTGCCGCTCACCTGGAGACCGGCACAGCCGCTGAAGACCTGTCATCTTCACCTGGCTTGTTGATGGGCACGCTCTTTACGTATCTGTTGCAGATCTTTACCGTCGCCGGTCCTCTACTTGGTCTTACCATGATGCTGGGGATCCGGCAGTACCTCAGAGAGCCGCAACTGAGGCAACACGGTGACCTACGAATCGCATTGTGGAGTGCTCTCCCGGTCCTCTTTTTCTACTTGCTGGTCTCTCTCAAGACCGAAACGGAGGGCAACTGGGCGGTCGGTGCCTATTCCTCCCTGGTTCCCTTCGCGGCGTTGTGGCTCGATCGCCACCTGGGTCGATGGCTCGGTCTGTGGATCTGGCGTCTGATCTTGCTCAGATCCAGTTTGACTCTGGTACTGATCCTCACCTTTCCCTACAGCGGTTCAATATTGCAAAGTGGTCTGCAAGAACTCGATATTGGTGTTTCGATTCCCGTACACCGCGTTGTCGGCCATCGCCAGTTCGCCGATGAAGTTCGACGACGCGCCATCGAAGCCATCGGTCCAGCAGGAAAATCGGCACCGATCATCTGTCACTATTATGATCTCACCGCTTTGCTGGCGTATTCCTTACCAGAGAAGCCAACCGTGTACTGTGCATCGGTCGCACTCGGTTCTCGTCGGTCCGCCTACGACGACTTCGAGGAAACTCGCTTCCCGCAGCCTCTCCATTACGATGTCGATCTGATTCTGATCGGTGCCGACGAACAGCGTTGGCGAAAGGCACTGAACTTCTCCCGGTTGGTATCTCTGGGATCAGCCACACAGCGAGACCGATCTCGATCGATCTTTCATGGCAAGTTACGAGCGCCCAGCACAGACGAGGAGCGCTGATTGAAATCGAACATGCCAGTACACGACATTCCTCGCTGGGCCATCGTGACCTCGCTGGTGACGGTGTGAATAGCACTGCTGCTGGATGGCTGGATCCTTGAAAAAATGCCGCCAGAGGGAACTCAATTTGGCGATCTGTATTATCTTTTCCGGAGCATCGGCTATCTACCGACATGGATCGCGTTCTGTCTGGTCTTCACTTTCGCAACGCACAGAGACCATCGCCTGCAAAGGCGTGAATCCGCCATCGCCATCGCCTTGACCGCGGCAGGATCGGGAATCGTCGCTGCCATCCTCAAGGTGCTCGTCCGGCGTCTGGATCCGCGCCAGCTGGCCGAGGGAAGCTGGCAACTGGCGCCCTGGGAAGGCCAGTGGTGGGATGGTACGGATCTGTGCTTCCCCAGCGAGCACGCTGCGGTCGCCTGGGGAGCTGCCATCGCTATTTCTCGCCGATGGCCCCGGGCAGCGCCTTGGATGGGGTTACTGGCGGCAGGATGCGCCTCGGGAAGGGTACTGGCACGAGCTCATAACCCCAGTGATGTGATGGCAAGTCTATTGGTGGCCATCGTGGTCAGTTGGGCCATCGAACGCTGCTTTGGTGATCCCGTGTCACAAATGGCAGTCGCAAAACAAAAACCCGCGAGTTGATCTCGCAGGCTCTTAAATGCGCCAACGTTTCCACCCTGTCATTCCCGACAGGAACGAATGTCCATGTCGGGTCATTAGTAATAGAGAACTCAAGCAACAGAGGATGCGCTGCAGTGGAGTCCTATCATGGAGCCATGGAAGAGACCAATTTCAACCCACTACGCAATT
>JBBWWE010000380.1:0-1769 GCA_050256595.1 Planctomycetota bacterium | reverse complement strand
CAGCTTCTGGGGCTCCGCTCACTCCAGATCTTCACCAAGAACGCCAGCCGTTGGATTCAGCGCCCCATCCATGATCACGAGGCGATACGATTTCGAGAGGCGGTGCAGGAGTGGGGCCCCTACCCCGTGACCAGTCACGATTCCTACCTGATCAATCTCGCATCTCCGAAGGAGGAGCTTTACCAGAAGTCGATCGATGCCTTCGCCGATGAAATTGAGCGAGCCGAACTACTGGGACTCGATTTCCTGGTGATGCATCCAGGGGCCCATGTCGGAAGCGGTGTCGATGCCGCCATCACCAGAATCGCCACGGGAATGCGCGAGTGCTTTCGCAGGATCCCCCACGTGAAGACCCGTATCTTACTGGAGAATACCGCTGGCGGAGGATCGACGATGGGGCGCTCCTTCGAGGAACTGAGAGACCTGCTGGCGGAAATCGATGCCCCCGAACGCACCGGCACCTGCCTCGACACCTGCCACATGTTCGCTGCAGGATACGAATTGAGAACCGAAGCAGGGTACCAGAAAACGATGGAGCAACTCGACCGGACGGTCGGTGCTCGGCGCGTCTTTGCCCTTCACCTCAATGACAGCAAGGGCGACCTCGGCAGTCATCTCGATCGCCACATGCACATCGGCAAGGGCCTCATCGGAAGAAGTGGATTCGAGATGGTCATCCAGGATACTCGATTCGATGGAATCCCCAAGATCCTCGAAACACCCAAGGAGGACGACATGGATCGCAAGAACCTGGCACTGCTGAATCGCCTCGGCAGGAAGAGCCCGCCAGCATGAATGAATCTGCAGACCCTGCTGAAATCGAGTGGGTGCCACTTCTCCAGGGAGGAACGGACGGCATCCGAGATGCCGTTCGGTTGCTGGAATCCGCCGGGATCACGCCCAGCATCTCATCGGTTCCCGGTGGCTGAGGAACGAAACTGATCCTCGCGGTCGCGAAGGAAGATTCCCCGGTTGCAGCGGCTATCTTGCAAAAGAAGGCCGCACAGGAGTGGGAATCAACGACAGGCACCTCCGACGACAACGCCGCCGAAGATGCGTGCCCTGCCTGCGGAACGGCTGCGGGTGAATCGGAGACCTGCCCCGACTGCGGACTTCGACTACAGTGACCCCTCCGTGGAATGGAAACCGATGAACTCAATCCTACTTGCGCTGACGATGCTCTGCGCGAACCCAGCAGTGGCAGTCGCTGCCATCCCTACGTGGGAAGCATTGTCCGGGGTCCAGGATCCACAGCCGAACGAACGACAGCGCAAACGACAGTTGCGTGGGGAGTACGGACGCTATCGCGCCAACAATGATCTCACCTATTACCACCTCGACATCCGCGTGTCGCCCGAGACCAAGACGATTCGCGGCAAGGTGACCATTGGTTTTCGAATGTTGTCAGACGACCACCGTATCCAGCTCGATCTGAACAGCGACCTCTCGGTCGACAAGATCGTGCTCGATTCCCAGGAGCTTCCCTTCGAGCGCGAGTTCAACGCGGTATTCGTCGACAACCCCGACGGATTCAAAGCCGGAGAGAAATACAGCCTCGATTTCCATTACTCGGGGGCTCCGAAGAGCGGTGGTCGTTTTGGCGGCATCAGTTTCGATGAAGATCCGGCCGGTCGACCGTGGATTTACACCGCGTGCGAAGGGCCAGGATCGAGCTACTGGTGGCCGAGCAAGGACCAGTGGCGTGACGAGGTCGAGAGTATGGACATCAGTGTGGCAGTTCCGAACGGGTTGACCGATGTTTCCAATGG
>JBBWWE010000379.1:0-4451 GCA_050256595.1 Planctomycetota bacterium | reverse complement strand
GGATCACATTCAACCTCGATGAGTACCGCATCGAGCCGAACTCGGGTCTCGCCAGCGCGAATACCGCCAGCATGACCGCCAGCAGTTGTAGTAACAAAACCAGGTTACGGATCAGCCTCTGAAAGGGCGATCTTACCCGTTCATCCTGGAGGGCTCGATTCCACAAAACGGTGCTAGCGACCACCGTCTCGGTGCGTCTGATCTTCAAAAACCACAGCAGCAAAACCGCAGGCACGAGCAACAGGAACCAGAACATCGTCGGTGCGATCCAGCTCATCCGAGAAGCCTCCGCTGGCGCAACATCTCCAGCACCACCTGGTCAAACGGGATGTCCGTGGTCACCTCGACCGGTTGAATCCGGTATCGCGCACAGGCCTTCCGCACTTCCTCGCGAAAATCGGCGAGAACCCGTTGATAAGCCTCGAGCACCGCAGATGTGAAACTGACATCGACATGGGAACCATCTTCGATGTCACGCAGACGTAGATCTCCGTTGTGTTGCGGATCCTGTTCCGTCTTCGACAGCAGATGGATCAACCAACTCTCTCCATGGGTGCCAGAGATCTGACGCAGCGCCTCGTCGATGCCTTCAGGATCCATCAAATCCGAGATGAGAATCTGCAAAGACCTCGGGGGTGCCGACGCTGCGTGTGCCCGAAGAGACGGAAACAACGCGGTCTGCTCTCCCGGTTCGAGTTCATCGAGAACCTGGATCAACCGCAAGATGGATCGGGTACCTCGAAGAGCACCAATGACCGGACGTAACTCCTTGTCAAAGACCCGCAAATGAACTCGATCTCCCGAGGATAGAGCGATGGCCCCGATGGCCGCAGCAACCTGTCTGGCATGACGCCACTTGTTCGGCTCACCACAGTTCATCGAACCAGAAGCATCGAGAAGCAACACGACGTTGCGCTCTTCTTCCTCCTCGAACAGTTTTATGAAGAGTTTTTCGAGACGACCGTAGATATTCCAGTCGAGGTGGCGGAGATCATCTCCCGCAACGTAGTCGCGATGGTCGGCAAACTCGGTCGACAAACCGCGTCGGCGAGATTTTTTCTCGCCACGCAACTTCCCTCGAACCATGGATCGGGAGATGAGAGCCAGACGACTACAACGCGCCAGAAAATCCTCGTCGAGCAGAGGTTCTGAAACGTCGTCCGACTCGATCATGTGCCAGCCGCGCCATCCTCGACAACCTCGGAAACCTGTTCGATCACCGCGCTGACGATCTGTTCGGGCATCACACCCTCTGCCTCACCCTCGAAACCGAGCAGGATCCGGTGGCGCAGAGCCGCAGGAGCAGTCAGACGAATATCTTCGAAGGAAACGTGAACTCGGCCATCGAGCGCAGCACGAACCTTGGCCCCGAGCAACAATGCCTGCACTCCGCGGGGGCTGGCGCCGTAGCGAACCCAGCGAGTTACCATCTCCGGAGACCCTTCGCCGCCAGGATGGGTCGCCAGTAACATCCGCACCGCGTAATCCTGAACATGGGATGCCGCTTCGACATCGAGGATGCGACGGCGGTGACGGAGAATCGCCTCGCCTCCCAGAACCGGCTGTACCTGCGTTGTACGCGACCCGGTGGTACGTTCCAGAACCTCGGTCAACTCGTCTCGATTGGGGAAGGGAACGTGAACCTTGAACAGGAAGCGATCGAGTTGTGCTTCCGGTAGCGGGTAGGTGCCATCCATCTCGAGAGGGTTCTGGGTCGCCAGCACCATGAAAGGTTGCTGCAGCACATGGGTCTCTGTTCCGACGGTGACCTCTCCCTCCTGCATCGCCTCCAGCAGTGCTGATTGCGTCTTCGGCGTTGCGCGATTGACCTCGTCGGCAAGCACCACCTGTCCGAAGATGGGGCCCTTCTGAAACTCGAAGTCTTTTCTGCCTTTTTCATTCTCGACAACGATGCGAGTGCCGGTGATATCGGCGGGCATCAGATCGGGTGTGAACTGGATGCGAGAATATTCAAGATCGAGGCATTCACTGAGAGTTCTGACCAGCAAGGTCTTGGCAAGACCGGGAACTCCTTCGAGAAGGCAGTGCCCGCCAGCAAAGAGTGCGATCAAGACCGTCTCGACCACTTCGTCCTGGCCAACGAGGACCTTGCCCACCTCGGCACGAAGGGTGGAGAAATCGCTGCAGAGACTGGCTAGATCTTGCTCAAGATCGGGCATTCGCCCCCCTCCCGAAGTCGAGGCCATCGTCACCGAAGTCACCTCGTCGGGCAAGCCCACCTTGACTACTCCCCGGTCTGCCGCGTGCACCTGCAAGACCAGGTGAAGACACTCGCTTCTCCCACACCTGGGTGCTTCTTCGTGATACACTGCCCGGCTGTCTAAATCTCGTGAGGAGACCAGAAGATGATCCGAATCCCCGTACAACTGACCTCCAGTGTGTTGTCAGTGCTCGCATTGCTGATCCTGGCAGGCTGTGGCTCTAGCCCCGATAGAGTTGCGACACCAGCACCAAGCTATGCCAGGACTCCCGTTCAGGCGCAACCTCTGCAGTTAGCGGCAGGAGTCGCACCCGCCATCGCTCGCGCAGGCAGTGGCGATTCGGGTCCGATCGACCAGGCCACCCCCGCACCCGCCGTCGCAACGATCGAGGAACAGACTCCAGTTGATGTGGTCAGCGAGATCAGCACAGAAGAGCCCGTTGTCGAGCAAGAACCGGTCGTCGCTGAAGAACCGACCATCGCCGAGCAACCGGTTGTCGCCGAAGAGCCAGTCGTCATCGAAGAGCCAGTCGTCATCGAAAACACAACCATCGCCGAGCAACCCATTGTTGCCGAGGAAGCCCGCGATGAAGAGCCGATCATCGACGTGGCCATCGAAATCGAGCCGACCCCCGATCAGGTCATCGAGAGCCGGTCCACTGAGGATTCGCACATCAACGAGAGTCTCGACCCTGCCTTCGTCAATACTCTCATCTTGATGACGGGCCCGGGCAGGTTGGTGGTCGAATACGATCCGACCGCACAGGACATCACGTTCTCTGCCGATGTGACCGTTGACGGAAAACTCTCGGCCGCGCCCCGACGCTCTCTTCAGGTGCGCGCATCGCCATCGATCGCACCGCTCCGGGAAGACCCAGGATTCGAGTGGTCGACCCGAAACTGGACAATGGCGAGGATTACGAGGTCGATCTCACCGTTCGACTTCCGGACATGAATAAAGACCGGTTCTCTCTCGACATACAGGACAGCAAAGGGGACATCAGCATCTCCGGATTCACCGGAGAACTCTCCATCACCAGTCTCCGCGGTGCCATCGAGATCTTCGATAGCAGCGGAAGCCTGGTCGTTTCCAGCGGCAAGGGGCCCTGCGAGATCCGTGGTTTTGAAGGGCCGGTCAAGGTTCGTGACGGAGGCGGCAACTGCTCCATCACTGAGGTGACCGGCGATGTCCAGATCTGGGGACGCGATGGCTCTCTCGATGTGCGTTACATCTCCGGTGTCGTGACCGTCATCGACGCTCGTGAAGGAGTGACCGCCCAGAGTATCGAGGGCAACCTCAACCTGTACGCGGTTCCGCTCGCCAAGAGCGTCATCGAGGGTGTCTCCGGGTCGGTGGTCTCGAAGGCTGGGACCCCCTAGAGCCCGTGTTCATCACCCAGGGGCAACAAAGCCACCCGCTCGGCTACGAAATGAATGCGCATCCTGCATCGACGGTGCAGGATCTGCTTGCCGCCATCGATGAGTACGTCATTCCCGTTCGCGACAAGGTCTGCGCCGGCGAACCGTTCGCCATCGCACCCCACATCGGCCAGAGCCTGGCGGGAAAACTATCACGAAAGGGTGTCGCCGAGTCGCTCGGAGATCGCCTGCGCGATCTCGATTTGCACCTCTACACCGTCAACGCTTTCCCGCTGAAAGATTTCCATGCCAAGCGCGTCAAGGAGCAGGTCTACCTGCCCTCCTGGGCCCATATCGCTCGTGCCAATACCACCTGTCGGATCGCCGATGTGCTGGTGCGGATGGTTCCCGATGCGCGCCATCTCACCATCTCGACGCTCGGTGGTGGCTATCGACCCGCCGGCGACAGCGCGGCAACTCATGGCAAGATGGCGGACGGTTATCTGAAGGTGGTCGCTCACCTGGCACGGATCGAACAGCAAACCGGCATCTTCATCGCCCTCAATGCTGAACCGGAACCCGATACCACCTTCGAGTGTGCCGAAGATGTGATCGCCTTCTGGAAAGGACATCTGCAGCCCCGATTGCCCGATCTGGCCCGCGAACTGCGCTGCCACCCCTCTCGCGCCGAAGGCTTGTTGCGTCGCCACTGGACCGTCAATCTCGATGCCTGTCATTCTGCCGTTTTGTATCGCTCACCCGTGGAGGACTGGCGCCGTCTCGACCGGGCCGGAATCATCGTCGGCAAGGCCCACATCACCAGCGCCATCGCGTTGCCGAACCCGAGCCGCTCTCCGGCAGCCTACAACGA
>JBBWWE010000378.1:0-8119 GCA_050256595.1 Planctomycetota bacterium | reverse complement strand
GGAGGGGCTCTTGAAACTTGTTTTTCAGTTTCTGTTGCTCGGCTTGATCTTTTTCATGGCGCCGGTCCTCGAGGCCCAGAATCCCATCTGGCTCGAATGGCAGCGCGTCAGTGAGTCCAACATCCTGGCCGATCCGAGTCTCGGCATCGCAGATGTGGATGAAAAGGACTTCGCCAGTGCTGATTTCGACAATGACGGTGACATCGATCTCATCTGTGTTCGCAAACTGCCCTATACCACTTTTGGTAATCGCACCAACGTTCTCTTTCTCAACGTAGATGGAGTGATGACCGATCGCACCTTCGATTTCATCCCCGCCTTTGCGATTGCAGACAACTCCCGAGATGTCCAGGTGGGTGAGTTCAATGGCGATCTCTGGCCCGACCTGATCGTTGCCAACGCCGGCAACGATGGGAGCAACGGCCAGCAGCCACGGATCTTCATCAATCTCGGAGAAGACACCTCGGGTAACTGGCTCGGGCTGGAGGAGCAACCCGATCGCCTTCCCGTTTTGCTTTCTTCCGGAGGGGCCGAACCCAATTCCTGTGCTGTAGGGGTTGGAGATCTGACCGGCAATGGAGTCGATGACATCTACCTTCTCGACTACAACAATTCGGTCGAGGATCGCCTTCTGATCAACGATGGCAGCGGCAATTTCACCGATGAGACATCCTGGATGCCGAGTGGTTTTGTTGATTCCGGTTTTGCAACAGCAGGACAGATCGGGGATGTCAACGGCGATGGTTGGCCCGACATCGTCAAGAACTCGGTGCCGTCAGTTCGGATTGCCTACAACGAAGGAGGGTCATCCTTCGGTTCTCCGCAGGATCTCGTCGTCACTTCCTGCTATCACTTCAACCTGGGTGATATCGATGGCAACGGTGTTCAGGATGTCTTTGCGGTCCAGGATCCGCAGGACCAGTTTCTCCTCAATACCTCTGCCCCCGGTACCATCCCACCGATCTGGCAAAACGTTCCGATTGGTGCCAGTCCCCTGACCGGGGGGTTCGGGGGTAACACCTACATCGTCGATCTCGACAACGATGGTGACAACGATGTTGTCGTGACCGATGTCGATACAGATGTTCCCAGTTGCGGGCGTCGTCTGTCCTTTTTGCGCAACGATGGCCAGAACCCACCATTGCTCGAAGATCCGTATCCACCGGGACAGTGGACCCCGGCCCACCACAACGGCACCTTCGATGTCGCCGTCGCCGATTTTAATGGCGATGGAATCGCTGACATCTGGGTCGGGCACTGCGCTGGCAATGATCTCTACTTCCAGATTTCAAACGTGCCTGACGTGCTGCCACCGACTCAGTTGACCTGCAGTCAACAGGTGCTCGATGTCACCATCAACTGGAATGCTGCAGAGAGTTATGATCTGGTCAAGATCAGTCGTGATGGCGTCCTCATCGCCGAGTTGGCCGGTAGTCAGACTTCCTTCGTCGATGTTGCGCCCGCCACGGGTCAGCACTCCTACACTGTCGTTGCAACTGTCGGTTCCGACGAGTCGCCTCAGGTCTCCTGTATCGTCAGCGTGAGCCTTGTCGAACCGATCCTGGATCTTGTTTGCGATCAAGTGGAAGAGAATGTTCAACTTCAGTGGCTCAACCAGACTGCGGTGACAGGTGCTCCCTACGAGTTGATTCATGTCATCCGCAACGGTGTCGAGATCGCCAGCCTTTTCGGTGGCAGCGATTCCTTCATCGATGTTGCACCGGAATATGGCATCGCGGTTTACCAGATCATTGCGGAAGCGATCGGTGATTTTTCCGAACCGGGCACCTGTACTCTTCAGGTGCTCCCGACCGATGTCTCTGACCTGGTCGTCGGTTTTACCGATGATGATAACGGCAGTACCGATTCCGTTTCGGCGATCATGCAGGCGCTGGAGGACAACAGTCTCTTTGCGCTCACAGCCGAGGTGGATGACCTCGCCGATCTCGCTGATCTCGGATATTTCCTCGCTGAATTCGAACGTGTGTGGGTCGAGGTCGGAATGTTCCCCAATAACCACATGATTTCGAATGACGAGGGCCAGGCGCTGGCGGATTTCGTTGTCGCTGGGGGGCAACTCTATATCAGCGGAGGAGACACCTTCTGCTTCGATCCCGATACACCCATCCAGGATCTGCTCGGATTCGAAGGTTGCAGCGATGGGGGAGGTTCAGTGGGGGACATCTCCGGGATCGTCTCTGTCGATTGTGGTCTCGTCAACTTCGACCAGATCGTTCCTTATAATGGTGAGGCGGCCTTCGTCGACCAGTTGCAACCGGTGACCACCGGACAAGAGATTCTGTTTGCCAGTGAAGGGTTTACCTGTGCGGTGGTGAATTATGTCGGAGAAAGTGGTGCGGTGATCTCTCAATCGCCCGAAATGGGCGGGATCGGCGAGAATCACGATCGCAAGGATCTCATCGAGCGCTACATCGGTTGTCTTCCCGTCGAACCTCCGGTTGCTACATTTATTTTCTCTCCCGCCGCCGGAGTTACTCCGTTGCAAGTCAGTTTCATGAGCGAGTCGACCGGAACCATCGATAGTCACGAGTGGCAATTTGGCGATGGAGGAATGAGTGCCTCTGCTGCACCGCAGCACACCTATACCGATCCGGGTACATATTCTGTCACTCTGACGGTGGAGGGCCCTGGAGGAGCAGATCAGGTAACGATCATCGATGCCATCTTTGTCGAGGTTTCATTACCTGGCTATGTCCGTGGCGATGCCAATCAAGATCAAGTGGTCGATATCGGCGATGCCATCGCGATCCTCGGGTATCTCTTCAATGGTGGTGACGATGGCGGCTGTCTTTCTGCAATCGATGCCAACGATGATGGAGCAGTTAATGTTGCCGATGCGATCGCCGTGCTAGATCATCTGTTCGCGCAAGGGGGGCCACTTCCACTGCCCTTCCCCGGCTGCGGTGTCGATCCGACAACGGATAATCTGGATTGCCAGAATCTCCCGTGCTCGTAGCGCGTGGTTGTCCACCTGCGGTGGAAACCAGAGTGGGATACGCCCGCCGGTTAGATGGAGTCGAGCGGTACAATGGAAAGACCTCCGGGTGTGTGTTCCCGGTGAGGAGAGGAACTGGTCATGTCAGCTCATAGAAGTTGCATCCCCCGCCTGGCGCTACTGCTGGCTACGGTGGTGTTCCTGTGCGGCTGGCTGTCCTTCGATACTCCGCTCTACGGCCAATCAGGCGGACCGGGTGACATTCTCGATCCTCTCGGCCCGATGCCCGCACCTGCAGAGAATCCGCTCACAGATGAGAAGGCATTGCTCGGCAAGTTCCTGTTCTGGGAGGAACAACTCTCCCATGACAACTCGGTTTCCTGTGGCAGTTGCCACGCACCCGAGGTGGGTGGTTCCGATGCGCGGTTCGATGACCCCAGGTCGGTCCATCCCGGTTTTGATGGATTGTTCGGGACCCCCGATGATATCTCGGGCTCGATCGGGGTTGTGTTGCAGGACTGTTCAGGATCGTTACTGGACGATGGAACCTTCTACCCACAGCGGCAGGTCACTTCTCGACGATCCCAGTCGATGATCGGCGCTGGTTACCATCCGACTTTGTTCTGGGATGGTCGTGCTGGGCCCGAGTTTACCGATCCCGAGACATCTCAGGTTTTGATTCCGGTGGGAGGTGCTCTCGAGGCGCAGGCGGTGGGGCCGATCGTTTCGATGGTGGAGATGGGATGCGACAGCCTCGGCTGGGATAGCGTCCGGCAGAAGTTGATTGCGGTCACTCCGATGGCATTGGCCACGGATCTTCCGGATGACATGGTGGATGCCCTTCTTCTGTTCGAAGATTATCCGGCTCTGTTCGAGAATGCGTTCGGTGATTCTGACATCAACGCTGCGCGCATCGCTTTTGCCATCGCCAGTTATGAACGAATCCTGATTCCAGATCGCACCCCCTTCGACATCTTCAACGAGGGCAACGCCGATGCGCTGACCATGAACCAGCAGCAAGGGTTGTTGCTGTTCATCGACAACTGTCTGCCTTGTCACAGTACTCCGGCGCTCGGAGATGGCCTTTTCCGAAACATCGGGGTTCGCCCGATCTTCGAGGATGAAGGCCATTTCGTGGTCACCGGTGATCCGGACGACATGGGACACTTCAAGACCCCCTCTCTTCGCAACGTTGGGTTGCGTGCTCCTTACTTCCACAACGGTGGCAAGGCAGACCTCGATGAGGTGCTGGCTTTTTACAACGGTGGAGGAGATTTCGAGCCGAACGACCCACTGATGGAGCCGATGGGACTCACCAACAGTGATCTCGCATTGATCAAGGATTTCCTGCTGAACGGATTGACCGATTCGCGCGCCGAGTTTGGTTTACCGCCCTTCGATCATCCGACGATGCAACCTTACTTCGTTCGTGGTGACTCGAACGATGATGGAACCGTGGACATATCGGATGCGATTCACGGTTTGCAATTTTTGTTCACTGGTGGCGAGATCATCTGCGAGGACGCTACCGATAACAACGACGATGGTGCCCTCGACATCGCTGACCCGATCGCCTTGCTGGCCAGGCTCTTTGGTGGGGCTCCGCCATTGCCCTTACCCAGCGACATCTCCTTCGGCCCCGATCCGACTTCTGATGTGCTGGTTTGTCTGCGGTAGGATTCTCGAACTAATCTGCGCTGAGTTATTGAGGAGTGCTAGAACGTATTCTGTGCGTTCAACGCAGGTATTTAGCCGCATTGCCCGTACTCTTCTGCGGTGATAGAGTTCCCCCTAGCGATGAAAATCACACCTGCCAATCCCTTTTGCGTATCGGCGTTCGCCGCTTGCCTTCTTGCTGGCACTGCAGAAGGTGCTGAACCCTCCATCGATTTTGCTCGCGAGGTTCGGCCGATCCTTTCCGAGCACTGTTTCCCCTGTCACGGACCCAACGATGAATCTCGCAAGGCGGGCTTGAGTCTGGTCGACTTCGACTCCGCCACCGCAGAACTCGAGTCCGGATTTACAGCGGTGGTTCCGGGAAGTCGTGATCGCAGCGAGATGTGGCTGCGAATCACCGATCCCGAGGATCCGATGCCACCTGCCAAGGAACACAAAGAGTTGAGTCCGGAGCAGGTTGAAATCCTCGGTCAGTGGATCTCGGGGGGGGCAGAATACGCTCCGCACTGGGCATATGTCTCTCCGGGGCCGACCGCTATCCCCGAGGTCGACGGCGAGAACTGGCCGACTTCGGACATCGATCAGTTCATCCTGGAGCGTCTCCAGCGCGATGGATTGCAACCTGCCGCGGATGCCGACCGGATCACGCTGTTTCGCCGTCTCAATTACGATCTGACCGGCCTGCCCCCTTCTCTGGCTGCGCTCGATGCATTCCTGGCAGATGATGATGAGAACGCTTACGCCGGTGCTGTCGATGAATTGCTCGCGAGTCCACACTTCGGGGAACGCCTGGCGAGTGCCTGGCTCGATCTGGTGCGCTACGCCGATACCGTTGGCTACCACGGCGATCAGGAGCATCGTGTCTGGCCTTATCGCGATTGGGTCATCGCTGCTTTCAACTCCAACATGCCGTTTGATCGCTTCACCATCGAACAACTCGCCGGTGATCTGCTCGAGAACCCCGATCAGCAGCAGCTGGTCGCCACCTGCTACAACCGTCTGATCCAGACCAGTCATGAGGGCGGATTGCAACTCAAGGAGTACCGCTCCATCTACATGGCCGATCGGGTTCGAAATGTGGCAGAGGTGTGGATGGGGGCCACGCTCGGATGCGCACAGTGCCACGATCACAAGTACGATCCCTACCGCATTCGCGACTTCTACTCATTCGGATCTTTCTTCGCCGACATCGATGATGAAGAGCATATTCGTGATCCGTATGGAGGCCTCAATACCACACCAACGCGTCGCAGCCCCGAGATGCGGGTGATGACTGACGAGGGAAGGGCCAGTAAACAACAGCTCGCCAGTAACCTTGTCGAAGTTGAACAACTCATCGAGACCGCCATCGAGGAACTCGAACCGCGACAACCGCAGTGGGAGCAAGACCTGAACCAGCGGGTCGCTTCTGGCGAGAGACATCCTTCGATCTGGGTCGACGATGTTCTCGATACCGGTGGAAAGGTCAGTGGGCGATGGAATTTCGTGCGTGAAGATGAGATCCCTCCCCACAGTGGTGAGTTGTATCGCCGTCAAACGAGTAATGGCCAGATCCAGCACTACACCGTGGATACGACCCACAAGCGCATCACCGTCGGAGAGGGGGATACTCTCTTTGCCTGGGTGTACCTGCCTCCTGATTCCTTGCCGAAAGCCGTCATGTTGCAGTGCAACACTGCGGGGGACTGGGAGCATCGCGCGGTCTGGGGTGGAGACGAGATCGGATATGGTCGCCGGGAAAAGAGTGACCGCGCCTACCAGCGGATGGGAGAGTTACCCCCTTCCGGGCAGTGGACCCGCATCGAGGTTCCGTTCGAGAAGATCGGACTGAAAGCCGGTACCGTTGTCAGCGGCATTGCATTCACCCAGTTCGGCGGCACCGTTTACTGGGATGACTGTGGCCATGAGAACGCCAGTGCCGCACCTGCGGCAGTGATCGAGGTCCTGGCGATCCCGTCCGCTGATCGCACCGATCAGCAACGCCAAACCATGCGCAGTTTTCAGGCGGATCAGTCACCAGAGGTGAGCACTCTGCGGGCACAACGAGCCGGTCTTCAGGAGCAGGCGGCAGCCATCGAGAAAGCCTTGCCGCTGACACTCTTCACCCGGGCGCTCGAGATGCCCCGAGAAATCAGGATTCTCCCTCGTGGCAACTGGCTTGATGAGTCGGGCGAAATCGTCGAACCGGCGATCCCTGCTTTTCTTGGCACCCTGAAGACTGCCGGTCGTGGTTCACGTCTCGATCTGGCCCGCTGGCTAGTCACTGCCGAGGCCGATGGTGGTGTTGCTGGCATGACAGCTCGCGTTTTCGTCAATCGGATGTGGGCACTCCTTCTCGGCGAGGGGCTCTGTCCTTCGGTCGAGGATTTTGGTGGACAGGGGCGACCCCCGACACACCCGGAACTGCTCGATCATCTGGCCAACGAGTTCATCGCATCGGGATGGGATATCCACGCGTTGTTCCGAAAAATGGTGCTGTCTCGTACATACAGGCAATCTTCGAACCCGGATCCGCTGGCGCTGGAGCAGGATCCCGAGAATCTTCTTTTCTCCCATCAGGCGAGATATCGGTTACCGGCTGAGATGGTGCGGGATATGGCGCTCAGTCTCAGCGGGTTACTGGTCGATCGACTCGGGGGCCCAGGCGTCAAACCACCCCAGCCTGAACATTACTACCGTCACCTCAATTTTCCGCCGCGACGCTACAAGCCCGACATGAACCAGGAGCAGTGGCGTCGAGGCGTTTACGTTCACTGGCAGCGCCAGTTTCTGCATCCGATGCTACTCGCCTTTGATGCGCCCGTTCGTGAAGATTGCACGGCGCGTCGGGCCAGATCAAATACGCCACTGGCATCGCTGGTATTGATGAATGACCCGGTGTTCGTCGAAGCGGCGCGTGGGTTCGCCCAGCGAATCCTCGTTCGTGGTCTGTCGAATGACGAGGATGCGATCGCCTTCGCCATGAGAGAGGCGACCTGTCGCCAGCCAGAGCCGGAAGAAGTTGCGGTTCTGGTCCGTTTACTCGCCGCAAGTCGTGATTACTTCGCAGCGAACCCGAATGAGGCCAAATCGTTGCTGGCGGTTGGATCGTCGCCGGTATCGGAGACCTCTAAACCGAACGAACTTGCCGCGTGGGCTGAAGTCACCCGTGCCATCTTGAATCTACACGAAACAATAACCCGTGAATGACCAACTCGATCAACTACGATTTCAACTCGAAAGAGTGAGCCGCCGACAGTTTCTCGGCTCTCTCTCTATGGGTGTCGGTGCCGCCGCTCTCAGTCAGTGGTGGCCGGAGATCGTTGGTGCCTCCGAGATGGCGGCGCTACCCTCCTCGATTGCACCGAAGGCGAAACGGGTCATCTTCTTGTGCATGGCCGGTGGGCCCAGTCATCTCGAAACCTTTGACGAAAAACCGAAACTCACGCAACTAGACGGCCAGCCGATGCCGGAGTCCTTCACCAAGGGAATGCCGATTGCCCAGTT
>JBBWWE010000377.1:0-3039 GCA_050256595.1 Planctomycetota bacterium | reverse complement strand
TCCATGAACAGTCCGTCACCGTCATTGCGATAACAGGAGTTTGATTGGGCTTCCAGGTTCGTGACGAGGATCTCTTCATCTCCATCACCATCCAGATCTGCAGCTTCGATCCCCATCCCGGCTTCTGCCTTGGCTCCTTCACCGTAAGCACAACCGGCGAGCAGCGCCTCTTCATCAAAGCGCAACCGGCCTTCTTCCTTCCAGCGGTTGATCAGCAAGAAGTTGGCCTCTCCATCGTTGGCGACATACAGATCGGGGTCGCCGTCACCTTCGATATCGATGGAAACCACACCCAGTGCCTTGGCCGGGTACAGGGCAATCTCACTCGACATGCTGACATCCTGAAAATGACCTTGCCCATCATTCAGGAGCAGATAACAGGCTGCGGGAGGATAATTGCCGGGTGCGCAGTAAATCTCGTGTCCCTCCTGTATGCAGGGAACGAAGGTCTTTTCATCGAATTGCAGGTAAGTGCCGACAAACAGATCGAGATCCCCATCGAGGTCGACGTCGACGAAAGCAGCAGCGCTGGAAAGAGAGTTGATGGTGATGCCTCTGGAGGCTGATTCCTCACTGAAGTGCCCGTCGCCAGCATTGATGTACAGCCGATCAGGTCCGTCATTGGCCACGAAGACATCCGGGTCGCCATCTGCATCCACATCCCCGATGGCAAGTCCTAGCCCATGTTCATGGCCCTCGATGCCGCGTTCTTCACCACGGTCGATGAACTCGCCTTCATCCTGAATCAAAAGCACATCTCGCGGCGGGACAGCGTTCGGCTTGGGTGATTTTGGTGCGCCGTTGACCATGAATAGATCAAGATCTCCATCACCATCCGCATCGAAAAATCCCGCCCCCGAGCCGACGATTTCACGGATGTGACGTTGACCTCTCGCCCCGGCATCGTGAATGAAAGGGATCGCATCATCCTCGATGATGAAGAGAGGCTGAGTGGATACGGAGGCCGGAGTTTTCGTTGCTGACGGTGGTGGAACTCGGGTACAGCCCAGGAAGACGAAAATAGTGATGAACAGACAATATTTCATTTCGATTTCGCTTCGGCTAACAAGCGGAGCAACTCATCCTGGCGGGGGTCTCGGGGAAACTTTCTCTGGCGTAACTCCAGTTGGTTCTCTGCTTCTTCGAATCGACTGAGCGTGATCAGGGCTCGGATGATATTTTCTTGTGCTGCTCGATGCTCAGGTCGCGATCTGTAGATGGCCTGGTTGGTCTCTAGTGAAGTTATGGCACTTCGAACCTCTCGATACATCTTCAGAATGGAGCGGGCCTCTTCATCTTGCCCGGTTCTCCGCAGGGCTCCCGCCAGTGATTGCAGGGCTTCCAGATCAGCAGGGTCATGCTTTACGGAGGTCTTGAGTTCAACGATGGCTTCGACATATTTCTGATCGTGGAGCAGGATCTGGCCCAGTTTGAGCGCAATGACCGCCAGAATCCTGGAGTCTGCCACCTGCAGCCCTCGTGTTCTCAAGGCTGCTTTTCTGGCTTCATCAAATCGACCGAGACGATATAGCGTTGAAGCATGTTCAATGGCGCCGGTTGCATTTTGTGGTGCGACCCTCACTACGTTTTCTATGGCTGTCAGCGCCCGGATCAAATCATTCGAAGCCAGATGATTTTCGTAGAGCAACTGGTACAGAATGGCCAAAGACTTTGAATCCTTGGACTTGTCGGTGATCGCCTGCTCCAGAATAGCGATGGCTTTATGGGGCTTTTTTGCAGTATTGAATTCGTTGGCGAGCAGCCAGATCACATCCACGTTTCCGGGATCAAGTTCGAGAGATGTTTGTAATGCACGGATGGCCTCATCGGTTCGCCCGAGGTCGGAGGCGCATTCACCCAGGATGCGGAAGGCGTTGGAATTTTTTGTGCCCAGCTTCGTGGCGTTTTTGGCGCGCTCCATCGCCTCCAGAGCAGCGCCTCGTTTTTTTGCACATATTGCAAGGCTCTGTTCGATTCTGGTCTCGTCCCTTTCCGGTGCAATCTGAAGCAATCGCAGAAAAGCCCGTTCAGCTTCGCCATACGCCTGCAAAGATTGGGGAAAGTCCTGCAGCGATTTGGCGGCGATAAAACTTATTTTTCCCAGCAGGTGAAGGGCGTCGAGGTGATCGGGCTGATGGCTCAATATGGTTCGGCATTGCCTGGCTGCGGCAGCAAGATCGC
Organism: Planctomycetota bacterium; assembly: GCA_050256595.1. Lineage (GTDB taxonomy): Bacteria > Planctomycetota > UBA8108 > UBA1146 > UBA1146 > UBA1146. The sequence goes on along the minus strand of JBBWWE010000377.1, from coordinate 858 downwards.
CAGACTGGAACTGTGTCTGTGCCAGTTCAAGAGCAGGGTCCTGCACTGAACTGGCCGGACCCATGAATATTAAAATCGCCAGAATCGGCACCAGTGATTGGAGCGGCAACAACTTGAGTTCTCGATTCCGTGGTTTTCGACGCTGATCTGTTGGTTGCTTAGATGCTCCGATATCTGAAGGATCCAGTCAAGATGTGAACGGCCTTTGAGGCTATCCTCGTGCCGTCCAGGGCCTGGGTTCTGCGGAGCGAAAAGAGACCGTATGCGTCTATTGTTGATTGGTACTTTTCTTGTAACGGTCTGGTCCTTCATCGGGGCCGCAGATTTATTTACCTGGGTTTTCGAATTGATGCTGGGTATCGCAGGAGTTTTGTTTCTGGCCTGCATACAGAAGCAGTTTCGGTTTTCTAATTTCTTTCTATCTGTGGTCTTCATTCATTATGTCATCTTGGCACTGGGTGCCCATTACACCTATGCAGGGATGCCTCTGTTTGATTGGCTTCAACAACAGTTCGAACTTCAGAGAAATCATTTTGATCGAGTGGGGCATTTCATGCAGGGGCTGACACCCGCACTGGTGGTTGTCGAATGGCTGACTCGCCGAAGTGAATTGACAAGCAGCAGGATTATTTCTACAGCCGCAATCAGCGCAGGCCTGGCCTTCAGTGCTCTCTACGAAGTTCTGGAGTGGCTGTGGGTGATCGTGTTTTATCCCGATTCTGGACCCGAATGGCTTGGCATGCAGGGAGATCCCTGGGATGCCCAGGGGGACATGTTCATGGCTTTGTGCGGTGCGCTTCTTGCCGTCAGTTTGCTTTCAGGTTTCCATCGCCATTCGATAAAAGCCCTGGAGGAACG
>JBBWWE010000376.1:0-4178 GCA_050256595.1 Planctomycetota bacterium | reverse complement strand
TCACAGGCACGCATCAAGCCAGTATTGCCCTCCTGGATCAGGTCAAGGAAGGTGAGACCACGTCCACGATATTTCTTTGCAACGCTGACGACCAGTCGAAGGTTGCCGGAGGATAGGTCTCCCTTGGCCTTCTCATAACGCTTGAACTGGCGGGTGATTTCTCGACCGCGCTCGATGAAGGAGGGGTACGGCTCCAGAACCGCCTCATTGATCTCATCGAATTCACTGGCGATGGCTCGCTTGTTACGAATCCGAAGGCCAACGATCTCGACCTCCAGTTTCCTGCCCAGGTCCGCGATCTTGTCTTGCCACCGCCCGACGTATTTCATTTTTACCTTGTAGGACTCGAGCATTCTTGCCAGACGAAGAATGCGATTGTGCAGTCGCTTCTCCAGTTTGGGGCGTTCGGTCTTGTCTGAAAGAGGCAAGTCTTCAAGTTCGAGTGATTCGAGTGTGCTCACCTCGAACAGGGAACGCATCCTCGGGAGTTCCTTTTGCAGGCGGGTGAAAAATTTATGCCGATCTCCCTTGCGTGAAAGAGTCAGATCGAGGCTCTTCTCGACAAGACGGGTCTGATTCAAAATCTGTTCAAGCAACTGGAGTGCTTCGTCTTGACCGAGAGCGGTCTGATAGATGTGACGAACCAGTTCCTTCTGGCTCTTTTCGATCTCCTTGGCGTAGAGGATCTCCTCGTCGCGAGTCAGCAGTGGGATGGCAGCCATCTGGGAGAAGTACATACGGATCGGATCATCGAGAGCTTTGACTGCCACACTCTCGGCTTCCTTGAGATCATCCGCGATTTCTTTTTCCGCTTCTTCTGCTTCCTTTTGATTGAATTGAGCGGAGTCAAGATCGGCCGGCACATTTTTACCTGCACCTAATCCGGTGATCTTGCAGCCGAGTTCCAGGATCAAGTCATGAACCTTGATCAATTTCTTCTCTTGGCTGGCCAATTCAGGGAGGATTTTGATGATCTCATCGAACTTGACCGACTTGCGGCCGGAGATCTTCTTTAGCAATTTTTTCAAGCGGTCCTGGAACGGGTTCACGATGCGCCTCCTGATCCGTCACCCAGGTGGGTTTGGTCTGATCCTTGTTCGTCGAAACAGAGGCAAGATTCGGACCCGGTGAGATATCGATCAGCAGAGAGATAGAGGGCTATCGGTGACTGGAATCGGTTTGCAAGAGTTCGAACTCGGATAAATCTGTCCAGGAATGGAACAGAATCCGTTACGGCACTGAAGTTCAGTCGTTCGACAGGCCGTATCTTCGCATCTTCGCATAGAGCGTGGTTTTCGGGATTCCGAGCCAGTCACAGACCTGGCCCCGGTGTCCATCGCATCGTTCGAGTGCCTGGGCGATCCACTGTGCCTCCAGTTGCTCGATCGCATCCTTGAGGGAGCCTGCTTCTCTGACCTGGTCGAGACCGGTCTGGACGCAGTCAGTTGCCTTCTTTTTGGTTACTCGCAAGGACAGATGGGCAGGATCGAGTTCTCCGTCGGCCAGCGTATGAACACGACGGATCTCGTTCTGGAGTTCACGGATGTTCCCGGGCCATGGGTGGCTCCGGAGCGCCTGCAGGAGTTCAGGATTGAGACTCAGTGTTGTTCCCGTTTCTTCATTGATCTGATCGAGAAAGTGTTGCGCCAGCAATTCGATGTCATCACCGCGATCACGCAGGGGGGGTAAATGTACGTTGATCACGTTGAGGCGATAGTAGAGATCTTCCCGGAAAATTCGGTCTTGAACCGCCCTGGACAGGTCTTTGTTGGTCGCCGATACGATACGCACATCAATCTTGATCGATTCCTGACCTCCGACCCGTCGCAGCACCCGTTCCTGGATCACGCGGAGCAGTTTTTTCTGGAGTCCTGGGGAGGTGTCGCCGATCTCGTCAAGGAAGATGGTGCCTCCGTGCGCCAGTTCAAAGAGACCTGGTCGGTCAGAGGTTGCTCCGGTGTATGCACCCTTCATGCAGCCGAATAGTTCCGTCTCCAGCAGGTTTTCGGATATCGCTCCGCAGTTTTCACTGACGAATGGCCCAGATGCCCGCTGGCTCTGCTCGTGAAGCAAGCGGGCAGCGAGTTCCTTACCGGTTCCGCTTTCACCCGTGATGAGGATCGGGGTATCGCTGGTGGCAACGCGCTGGATGAGGTTCTTCGTCGCGATCAGATCGGAATCATTACCGATGATCTCGACGGTGGGGGTAACGGAAGTTCCGGTTGACGGAACTCTTTTATTGCGCGCGACGGTAGATTTCTGGCTCGGAACTACCGTTTCGGCCAGCGCTTCTCGATGGGTTTGGGAAATCGCGTACTGGATGGCCAGTAGTGCAATTGCCAACATCGGATCATCGCAAGCGCCTTCAGTGAGCTCCTGGAAGCGGTGATCGATGTAGATGAAGTGACCTGCTCCAAGGCCAACGATGTGTACCGATTTCGTTTTTGGAAGGTGCTCGCGATCCCAGCGTTCTCGGTCGGGCAGTGCGGGGACATCGGCGCAACTCCATGGGGTGCCCAGTTGCCGGGTGCGATCGAGTAGTGGCAAGAGGATCTTGTCGAGCGGCTGTCGCAGATCTTCCTGATCCAGATTGCGTGCCAGGCGACACTCCCAGTTGTCGTCAGTTTTCTGTTCGAGCAGGAAGACCCGCTCGGCACCGGTAATTTCCACGATCATGTCCAGGAACGGTTCGAAGGCGTCGTTGGCGGGGAATTTGGACAGGATTCCGGCGATGGCATCGAGAGACGATGCCCCCCTGGGCGTGAGGATTTCACGCAGTGAGGCAGGATGCTGGGCTTCCCGCTCGGACTCCATCGGTCCACCTTTCACTCCCCGGCCTCGATCTGCTGGAAATCGAGGTTCCAGGGGCCAGAATCTACTTCCACGGGGTGTCGGATTCGATTCCGCACCGGGAGAGGATTCCGGAATAGAAACAATTCCGGAAAATTTCCCCCAGGATCGGCCTCATCGGAGGGATCCTACCGCGAAGAAGCATACCATCCGGGGTTCGATGACCCCGGGGGAAGGAACCAAACGATGGAGCGTACGCTCATTCTCCTGAAGCCAGATGCCGTCCAGAGGCGCCTGATTGGCCGCGTCCTAACGAGATTCGAGCGCAAGGGACTCAAGGTGATCGGCATGAGATTGATGCAGATCAGCGACGAACTGGCGGCGACTCACTACGAAGCACACCAGGGCAAGCCCTTCTATGCGGGTCTGGTTCAGTTCATGACTTCCGGTCCGGTGGTGGCGATTGCACTGGAAGGCAACAAGGCGATTAGCGTCTGTCGGAAGTTGATGGGTGCCACATTTGGTTGCGATGCAGATGCCGGCACCATCCGAGGAGATTTCGGGATCTCCAACGGATTCAACCTGGTCCATGGATCTGACAGTCCCGAGGCAGCACAAAGGGAACTGGAACTCTTCTTCGATGGCTCCGATTTGCATAGTTACGATCTCATCGATGACGGCTGGAACGCGGCGGAGTGAAGAAACTCCGCTACTGCCAGTGGAACTTTTCTTTGCACCGAGATGAAATATCGTCGTGAACTCGCCTGTTCCCGGAGGCCTGAGAAAAGAAGAAATTGCACGACTGGTCGTTGAACTCGAGGAACTTATCTGTGGCCAACGCGTGGGCAAGGTTTTCGATGCTCCGGACGGGAATCTTCGGATCGTCATCGGCTCCGGTTCGCGGCGTCGCCATCTTCTCATCTCGCTCCATCCAGGGACCTCCCGCATGGTGCTGTGTGAGAATCCTTCCAGAGCCCCTTCGAGGCCCAGCGAACTCGTTTGCCAACTGAGGGATCTGATCAGTGGTGCGAGAATCGATCGTGTCGATCAACCGGCAGATGACCGGGTGATGCGACTGATCTTCTCGACTGCCCAGGGACAGCACTCTGGCCGCGAACTGATCGTGGAACTATTCGGTCGGCAGGGCCGCCTGCTCATCGTCGAGGGTTCCGATCGGCGGATTCAACTGGTGAGCGGAAGGGGCGGACTGGAGCAGGGACAGCCCTACCAACCGATGCAGCGTTCGCGGGGGAGGGAGGCCGAAAGTGCCGGAGCAGGATCGCCGACCCTGCCTTTCGATCCGATCCAGGCGATTCCTGTCGAGTACAGAGACGGCGAGGCACCTCTTCATCAATGGCTCAGCGTCCGGCTCCAAAAGCAAGAGCAAG
>JBBWWE010000375.1:0-1967 GCA_050256595.1 Planctomycetota bacterium | reverse complement strand
AAGAGCGGCCGGTTCGAGCCGCAGGGGAGCCTTCGGCGCCATCATCGGCGGGTTTGTTGGCGGCGTATTCGGCAATTTGCTGGTTCCTCTCTTCGGTGGATTGATCGGAATCTTGATGGGGACCGGACTCGGTGCGTTCGTGGGTGAGCGTCAGGCGACAGCCGCAGATGGTGACAGTCAGCCGCTAAAGGTCGGGATCGCCTCGATGATCGGACGTGCGGTGGGCTTGATGGCGAAACTGTCGCTGGCGATGGCTTGTTTCCTCTACTGTCTTTTCTCGCTGATTCTCGCTCTCTGGTGATGGGTAATTTCGACACCGTTTGGTGCCCTTCAAGTTGCCTCGCTTGACAGAGCCAGGTGTTGGGATATCCTTCATCTTCCGGTTGTGGAGCGGTCTTCGGCACGTCAAGTCCAGGCTTCTCAGGAGAGCAACCGGATTTCTCTGAGATCACTTTTTGTGATCTTCGGACCAGGTTCGCGACTGATTGGGGACGTAGCTCAACTGGTTAGAGTACCGGCCTGTCGAGCCGGTTGTTGCGGGTTCGAGTCCCGTCGTCCTCGCCAGTCGAGAACCTGGTCGTTTCACTCCCACTTCATTTCGTCTGACTGTATCCGTTACTGACGGCACTGCTGACCTGCGTCCTTGCAACCGCCGCATCCTCAGACGATGCTTTCATGGCAAGGGAGGTCGTCATGCAACTGGGAGTCTGCTCCTGGTCTCTGTGTCCTGTCGGACCGGAGGATCTCATCGAGAAGGTCGCTGCTACGGAGCTCTGTGCCGTGCAACTGGCTCTCGATCCAGTCCGTACCGATTGGGGACAAGGTGCCATCGATCAGATCCGCGACGCGGGTATCGAGGTGCTCAGCGCCATGATGATGATGGAAGCCGAGGATTACTCGACGCTCGAATCGATCCGGATCACCGGTGGTGTACGACCCGATGACAGCTGGGAGAGAAATCTCGAATGTGCGGCACAGAATGCCCGCATCGCTGCGGCTGCCGGAATCGGTCTGGTCAGTTTCCATGCCGGTTTCATTCCTCACGATTCGGATGATCCCGAGCGCGCCAAGATGATCGATCGTCTTGCGTCCTTTTCACGAGTGTTCAACGAGGAGGGTTGCCGTGTAGCCCTCGAAACGGGGCAAGAAAGCGCTCAGACATTGCTGTCGGTACTCGATGCGATGTGTATGCCCGAAGTCGGTGTCAATTTCGATCCCGCCAACATGATTCTCTACGGTATGGGAGACCCGGTCGCAGCTCTCGATCAACTGGCTCCCCATGTATTCCAGCTCCATGTCAAAGATGCACTTCCCTCTGCCAACCCGCAGGAGTGGGGCAGCGAGGAGCCAGTCGGGGCAGGAGCCGTTGACTGGCCTGCTTTTTTCCAGGTGCTGCGTGATCGAGAGATCAAAGCCGATCTGGTCATCGAGAGGGAAGCCGGTTCGCAACGTGTCGAAGATGTGATCCGGGCACGCCAACTGATTGAAGAACACTGCCAGGAGACCAACGGATGAGTGAAATTGGTATTGGAATCATCGGTTTTGGATTCATGGGTCGTACACACCTGGATGCTTACCTGCGTGCCTCGGAGACCGATATCTCCTGCGCTGTCAGAGAAGTCTTCAGTCTCGACGATCCTGCCTCGGCCAGTTCTGGCAATGTCGATACCGGGGCTTCAACCGCAGTGGATCTGGTCGCATCGGAGATTCGTTTTTCGACCGGGGTTGAGTCGCTATTGAGTAGTGATGACATCGATCTGGTGAGTATCTGCACTCCCACTGATACCCATGTCGATCTGGCCATCCAGGCGCTCGAAGCCGGCAAGCACGTCCTGCTAGAAAAGCCGGTCGCGCTCAGTTGCAGCGAGGTCGAACGTTTACAAATAGCCCACGAGGGAAGCGGTTTGTTGTGCATGCCAGCGATGTGCATGCGTTTCTGGCCTGGCTGGTCGTGGCTGCGCGAGAAA
>JBBWWE010000374.1:0-2677 GCA_050256595.1 Planctomycetota bacterium | reverse complement strand
AGCTCTGGCGGGAAAACTGAAACGACTCGATGACTCTGATAGAGGAAAACTATGAATCCTGAACCCCAATGCCATCTGGTGCGCCGATGGATCTCACAACTCGAGGATCAGGAACTTCCGTCTGAAAGAGTTCAGATTCTCGAGTCGCACCTCGACCGGTGTTCCGATTGCCGTGAATGGTACGAAGAGTTCCAGCACGGCATGGACGCTCTCGGGCGCGGTGTCGATAAGGTAAGTGGAGAGCTCGATCAGTTGCTGACGGGAACCCTGGATCCTGGCAAGTTGTCTCCCCCCGTTGAGTCCGAGGAGACGGCAAGGGCTGCGGATCGAGCGGCTCCTCGACTGGCTGCTCTTGCCGCCGGAGTGCTGGTGATGATCTCGTTTGTAGCCTGGGGAGTCTTTTCCGGATTCAGTTTCGATGCTCCGTGGCGAGATGTTTCGGCATCAGGGCAACTTTTACTGACTTCACTCGAAGGTGAATTGCGCATCGATGTTGACGATGAGGAATTTGTTGTCGAGCAAGATGGTGACGCACAGATGGTCGAGATCGGCCGTACAGTTCGCTGCCGATCTGGTGTTGGGAAGATCGTCGATCGAGATGGCAGGACCATCACGATCTCGGCGGGAAGCTGGATTGTCCTGACAGCAAATACCTCGGTGACCTTGATCGATGGCTCGGCGACATTCCATGTTCCTCGTCACAAAGGTGGTCTTGTTGTGATCACTGACGAGGTGACCACTAATGTTCTGGGAACTACCTTCGTCGTGCAAAGATGGGCATTACGCCAAAGATCCGAAGTGCGAGTCACCGAAGGAAGCGTTTCGGTGGTTCGTGGAGAGAGGATTCCATTGCCGCTGCGTGCTGGAGAAAGAGTCGAGGTCACCAGCAATGGATTGATGTTTCATGCTGTCCGCAATGAAGCGGAAGGCCAAGCACCTCTACCACGTGCTAGCCTCGGTGGGGCGCTTGAAAATCGTTCGGTTGAAGGTGGTGGGGTGCTTCCAGCGGACGAGAGTGGTGGTGGCGCTCGACGGGAACAACGGCGTGAGGGGCGGCTACCGCTCGATGTACCCGTACAGCAGCGACAGGGTGCGGATCCTGACGGAGAGGATTGATCACACTTCAACGAGCAGGATTCGAATCGCTGGTGTCAACTCGACAGACCCGGCCATTGATAATATGGACGATCTGCCCCGGATATTCCCATTGCTCTAACATGTGGCTCTTCCACTGAACCCATGTGACAGCGGCTGGATCTCCCCACAGTGCTCGTAGGGACTTTCGCGGAGTACCCGGCTGGACTTCTCCGGCAACGTGATCCTTCTTCGATTGTTTGATGAGTTGATCGAGATGATTCACGGCCAGTTTTCTCAGTTCTATTCTGACCATATCGATGACCTGTCCGTCGACCAGAGAGAGGCGATTCAGTCGATAGAATTCAGTTCTCGAGATCCATTTTCCTTGGTGGAGATACAACCCAGCTGTCGTGGCCAGATTCTGTAGTTTACGTTTTTCGATCTGTTCGGAGAGTACCCTCTGTGACGAGAGAAACTCGCCTCCGAGTTTGATCCATCGCACCGGATCATCCTTCCACTCGATTTCGAGCGAACGCCACATTGAACCCCGGATTTCCTCGGGAGATTCTCTGAGCAGGAAACGGCAGACCAGTTCTCTGCGTTCGGCAGCGAGTTGATCAATACGTGAGCGATGTTCTTGCAAGATTTGATCCCACGAGATGGAGTCGCTAACCTGGATGACTTCCCAGCCATTCGGTTGTTCGAGGAGGGTGAACTGCAGTAGCGGTGAGCGTTCCCTTCTGCCTCGACGTGGTATCTTCACATCCTGAGAGAGCGACAACCGGTGGTGGATTCCCGAAAGTTGAATTTGGTTACCGATACGGTCTTCGATACGTCCGTGAACCAGGATGAGATGGGAATCAATAAAGGCAACTTCATCGGTGGTCACCAGATCTGTTGATCCGACGGAGGTGATGAAGGCCATGATAAGCAAAGTACTTGAGATCATCTCTGTATCTCTTCCACGTCGCACAGGCGACCATCGGCGAGTGTGACCAGGATCCGGCCTCTGGAACTGCGGTGTAGGTTGACAGCTGGTGATCCGAGTTCCACTTCACTGTCGATCTTGCCATCCGATTGCTGCAGCCGGAGGATTCCATCGTGACCGGCAATCCAGGTGGCTCCACTGCTCCCGGATGCTTCAAGAGGAGCGCAGGAGGTGGGGGATGGACTCAGGTATTGTTTGATCCTGTTATCTTCGAGTACTGCCCAACCACCAGTGGTGCCGTAATAACTGCGGCGACCTGCTTTCCTGGAGGAGGTGGTTGGAGCGGGGCCTCGCGTAATTTGGTTACGTTTCCAGGTCGTACCTTCCTCGAGGAGCACACGTCCGTCAGAAAATAACTCGATCGCATCACCTGGAAGTCGGGTCTCGGAACCGATTCGTTTCCCATCGGAGTCAACTTGATGCAAGGCTCGTGAACGATCGACAATCCACAAGCCACCGTTCAGCGAGGACGCGAGCAAGGAAATCGGTGCGTAACAACCAAACTTCCAGGTAGTTTTCCCCTGTGAATCAAGATGCATAACCTGCCCGTCGACATCGCCGATTGCCCAACCTTGTCTCATGCTGGAGGCAGCGGAGAACGGCGCCGATGCA
>JBBWWE010000373.1:0-1511 GCA_050256595.1 Planctomycetota bacterium | reverse complement strand
CGACATCGCCACTCGGCCGAAAAAGGGGAAACGGTACGCCGGTCGGTAGATCATTCCAGCCACAACCCCGATGAGGGGCGCACTCACGAGACCGCCCCAGAACGCGGACCCCCGCCAGGTTCCGCCCATGTAATAGGCGATAACCGCCCACCCCATTCCGGATACCGCACAGAGTAGATGGTAACGTTTTGTCATGCACCCCTTCGGGGGTTACCCCTCGCCATCGGTGCTTCGCTTGCCCAGCAGCGCCATCGCCCCCAGCAGCGACGCCAGGCACAGCACTGCGTAGCCGGCTCGCCAACGAAGTTGCTCCGCAGGATCCGAGGCTTCTGCAGATGCGAGAAAACCGTACACGCAGAAGAGCGACAGAGCGAACAGTAGCAGTGCCAGCAAGATTTTCATCGGTGGCCTTTCCTGGCCAGAGATCGAGGCAATTTCCGTTTGCCGTGACCCATCAGGGTAGATCGACCTGGACCATCCCGCTCAGCCAGCTGTGGCAACGCCCCAGCAGTGTAACCCGCTCGCCACCGACGATGCAGGTCAGCACTCCCCCCTCCGGCGACCACTGTTGTGCTTCGAGACGACTCTTGCCGAGGCGCTGTCCCCACAACGGAGCCAGCGCCGCATGAGCGGAACCGGTGACCGGATCCTCGACCACACCGACCCCATCGCCGCCGAACCAGCGGCTGACAAAATCGACCTCTCCATCGCCGCCAGCAGTGATGACGATGCCGCGCATCGGAAGAGTCTGAAGGAAGTGATGATCCGGAGCGAGTTCAGATACGGTCCTTGACTCCCGGACCGTGATGATCAGATCGCGAGAGAGATGGACCGAAAGCACATCGGCCTCGTCGATCCCCAGCGCAGGCAAGGTTCCCTGCGGCGCTTCTGATTCCTGCGGGGTGTCGATGCGAAGATCGAGCACAAGGCGTTCATCCTCCTGAGTACCGACGGTCAGTTCGCCCGAGAGTGTATCGAAGACGATGGGACCGCTGGCGAGAGACTGCTCGAGCAGATGATGGCCGGCCGCCAATGTTGCATGGCCGCAAAGATCGACCTCCACTCCCGGAGTGAACCAGCGCAACTGCCAGCGGCCATCACCCTTGTCGAGCAGATAAGCGGTCTCCGAATCGCCATTGCGTCTCGCCAGCGCCTGTAGCACCCCGTCTGGAAGCATCTTCTGGAGCCGCACCACCGAGGCGGTGTTTCCTGATTGAGTGCTGTCACCGACAAAAGCGGCGATCCGTGCAATCGGCAACTCAAGTGTCATCGACTCCTCCAAGCCAGGATCTCCCTGCTCAGTCCTTCTGATCTCTCAGTGACTCCAGCGGCACTGGCTCCTGTTCCAGGATTTCGAGAGCCGTGCTGGAGAGAAACAACCGGACGCGATTCATCGGCCCCCTTCACACGTTTCTACGGGCCATCGTGATCTGGCACTGCGCGAAGATCAAGTTGGGGACCCAGCAAAGCCAGGCGATGTAGTGGTAAGAATCCTCGAATCGAATCTGGGC
>JBBWWE010000372.1:0-2155 GCA_050256595.1 Planctomycetota bacterium | reverse complement strand
ATATGAGCCCGGCCCGGTTCTGTCGCTGGGCATCGGGTTCTAGCGAACCAGCAGGTCACAGACGAGTCACGATCTCTCGGCTAGACTGTCCAACATGATGACTCCACTTCTCATCCTTGCCTTGCTGGCGGCTCCCGCGACGGCTGCCGATGACTTTGTCGATGTCTCTGTCGGGAACATTCCCCTGGTTCTCTCCGCTCCGCATGGAGGCACGGTAAAACCGGTGGGAGTTCCTGATCGCACTCGCGGCACCCTGGTACGTGATACCAACACCCGTGAGTTGGCGCTTGAGCTGGCTGACGAGATCGAGAAGCGAACCGGTCACCGACCCTTCGTCGTCACCAACCGGCTGCATCGAGTCAAGATGGATCCCAATCGTGAGATCGAGGAAGCGAGCCAGGGCGGCGTATTCGCGGCGGCGGTGTATCGTGCTTACCACGGTGCACTGAAGCAATCGTGTCAGGAAGCTCTAAAAATCGGCGCTGGCGAGGCGCTGCTGATCGATCTCCATGGTCATGCCCACCCGCAAGACTGGATCGAGGTGGGGCATCTGTTGCGCGCCAGCGATCTGGCCGTACCGGATGACCAGTTGCAAAACCTCGAGTGGATTCGTGGGCCGACAAGTATCGGTGCGTTACTGGAAAAGTCCGGTTTGCAGGCGGTTCCATCGCCGCGGCTGCCACATCCAGACGGCAAGAAGTACTTCAGCGGCGGCTATATCACCCGCCATTACCGAAAAGACGGCATGCGCACCTTGCAGTTCGAGACGCCGTGGAGTGTGCGCAAGAAATCAGGTCGTGCCACCAGTGTGCCGGCACTGGCAGAGGCGATCGACGAACTGATGAAGCAATGGAAGATCGAGCCGAAGGATATCAGCAAGAAAAAGGCATCTACCAGACCGAAGCGCCCCAATATCATCCTCGTGATGACCGATGATCAGGGTTACGGCGACCTCGGCTTCCACGGAAATCCGGTGATCCGTACCCCGAATCTCGACGCGATGGCCAGAGAGAGTGCCCGCCTCGACCCCTTCTATGTCTCTCCCGTCTGTGCTCCGACCCGTGCTTCGTTGATGACTGGACGCAGCCATCAGCGCACCCGCGCCATCGACACCTACATCGGTCGGGCGATGATGGACACCGACGAGGTGACCATCGCCGAAATCCTGCGCGATGCCGGGTATGCCACTGGCATCTTCGGCAAGTGGCACCTGGGAGATTGCTATCCGCTACGGCCGGGCGACCAGGGCTTCGAGAAGTCGCTGGTGCATCGAGGCGGTGGCATCGGCCAACCCTCCGATCCGGTCGGCGGAGAACGTAAATACACCGACCCGATCCTGATGGACAACGGTGTGCCGCGGCAGATGAAGGGCTACTGCACCGACATCTACTTCGAAGAGGCGCTGAAGTTTGCCCGCCAGGCGCACCAGAAGGACAAACCCTTTCTGGCTGTCATCACCGACAACTGTCCCCATGGCCCGTGGCACGATGTGCCGGCCGAGGAGATGGCACTGTATGAGGGGGTCGATCTTTCCGCCGCTTCCTTCCCCCAGGAGAAGGGCGCCCCGCTGCGAGGGAAATGGAATCAAGACCAGGTACGACGCACTTACGCGATGATCACCAACATCGATGAGAACATGGGACAGATGATCGAGCAGATCGATGCGATGGGGATCGGCGAGCAAACACTGATCCTATTTTTCACCGACAACGGTCCTGAAGGTCGTCGTTTTGTCAGCGGTTATCGCGGCTCCAAGAGTAGCACCCTGGAGGGGGGCGTTCGTTCACCCCTCTTTGCCCGCTGGAAGGGGCATCTGGAGCCGGGGGCTCGCACCGGAAGAGTTGCAGCCCACATCGACATCCTGCCGACGGTGCTGGAAGCGTGTTCGGTGTCGCTGCCGGATGGTTTGAAGATCGACGGGGTCAGTTTTCTGGCCGAACTGGAGAATCGAGCAGTGAAGCGAGATCCTCGCACCCTCGTCATCCAGGCCCACCGTGGCGATGCGCCGCTGCTGTACCACAACTTCATGGCCCGCGATGGTCGCTGGAAGTTGGTACACCCCTCCGCCTTCTGGCGCGACACCTTCGAGGGGGAACCCGATTTCCAGCTCTACGATCTGGAGACCGATCCTTACGAGCTCGACGATGTCTCCGAT
>JBBWWE010000371.1:0-6200 GCA_050256595.1 Planctomycetota bacterium | reverse complement strand
CTCAAACTGACGATATCGAGGTAGTTGTTCGGCTCGTCGAGCAGCAACAGGTCGGGATCTTCCAGCAGGGACTTGGCGAGGTTCAGTCGCACCTGGAATCCACCTGATAGTTCTTCGGGATGTTGTTCCAGTTGTTCCCTCGTGAATCCGAGTCCCATCAACATCGCCTCGGCTCGATAGGTCTCCAGGAAACCTTCCTCTGTCAGGGGCAGCGATAGACAGGCTTCATCCAGAGTTGTGTCTTTTTCGAAAACGAGATGCTGAGAGAGATGGCCGATTCGTATACCTCGTTGAACTGCGATAAGGCCGTCATCGGGCTCCAACTCGTGGAGAATCATCTTCAACAAGGTGGACTTCCCGTGCCCGTTAGCACCGACGAGCCCGACCTTCTCACCAGCCTCGATGAGACAACCAGCATCCTCGAAGAGGATCTGTTGACCAAATGCCTTGCGGATGCCCTGTATCTGAAGCACGTTCTCTCCCGGATAGTATCCTACTGTTTTCTTGTTCTCTGGCGAGAAGAGCAGGGACACGAAAGGGATATTTCCAGGCCGTGAAAGGGTATTTCGATGATTCGAATGCTGTTTCTGGTGTTTCTGATGGCAGCCCTTCTGCTGGGGATTCGATATGCCGATTTCCAGGGTTGGATTCCCGGAGATCGTGCACGCTCGCCGTATCTGCAGCAGGTATCCGGAGATCGTGCCATCGTAGCCTGGAGAACATCGCAGCGGCTTGTTGCAGGCGCTCGCCTCGAGTGGGGTTTCGAGCAAGATTCAGGTTCCGGACCGACCGAGTGGACCCAGACCAGCGGCGAGACCGTCACGTCAGTTCAGGATCCCCGTTACTGTGATCACCATGTGCTGCTCACGGGTCTTCCTCCTCATCGTTGGATTCGCTACAGAGCCTTCAACGATCTGCAATTGATCGGCGAAGGACAGTTCCGTTCGGCACCTGGACCTGATTTCGACGGTCCGATCAGGGCATGGATCCTGGGAGATTCAGGTACCTCCAGGCCCGCCCAATTTCATATTCGAGATGCCATGCTGGCTCATCTGCAAGGCAAGCCACTGGATATGTTCGTGCATGTTGGCGACATGGCATACAGCGAGGGCAGGGATGGCGAGTTCACGGCACGCTTCTTTCGCCCCTATCGGTCGGTTCTCTCGGCGAGTTCATGCTGGCCGACACCCGGGAACCACGAGATGATGAATGCCGACAGCACTACCCAGTCCGGCCCCTACTTCGAGGCTTACATCTTGCCGAAGGAGGGGGAATGCGGCGGCCTGTCGAGCGGGACGGAAGCCTACTACTCTTTCGATTACGGCCCTGTCCATTTCATCTCTCTCGATTCCAGTGGAGATGCCATCGATCCCGAGGGGGCGATGCTTGCCTGGTTGGAAGAGGATCTCGCTGGCACGGACCAGCGCTGGGTGATTGCATTTTTCCATCACCCGCCTTATTCGCGCGGTCCCCACGCCTCCAATAACATTCACGATAGCGAGGGACGGTTGGTAAAGATGCGCGAGATCGCGGTTCCTGTGCTGGAGGCCGGGGGCGTCGATCTGGTACTGGCAGGTCATTCTCACGTCTACGAGAGATCCGCACTGATTCATGGGGTGTATGGCTATGGAGATCCGCCTTCGCATCCGGTAACCGATCGAAACTTGCTTCGAAGCGAGGGGAAGATTCTGCAATGGGATGGAGACACCTATTTTCCGACATCATCGATCGGCACCGTATATTCGGTGGTGGGGCATGGTGGAGGGTATTCTGATAGTCAAGGTGAACACCCGGTGATGGTGAACTCCCAGGAGATTTCTGGGTCGGCGTTGATTACCATCGAAGGAAATCGATTGCTGTTCGAGAACGTGAGCAGCGAGGGAGCGATCACTGATCGAATCGTCATCGACCAGTCATCGATAATAGGATCGGCGAACGACTGAGAGTTCCAGTCGCGCGACCAGCAGGCGTTTGTGTATCCTGGCTTGAGTTCGTGGTGGCAGCAGTGAGGTAGTAGATCAAGGGAGAGGGGTCGATGAGTCAGTCTGTAGGGAATGCCGTCATCGCTCAGTCCGGTGGTCCGACGGTCGTGATCAACTCCTCATTGGCGGGGGTCGTCGAGGCGATCCAGGAAACGGGTCTTGCCCGATCCATCTATGGTGCTCGCCATGCAGTGAAGGGAATGATATCGGGAGACTTCGTCGATATTACCGATCTTTCCGGTGCCAAACTCGATCTCATCGCGGGAACACCAGGAGCGGCCCTCGGATCCAGTCGCGACAAACCCGACGAGGAATATTGCCAGAAGATCTTTCAGCAACTTGCCGAGAAAGATATCCGCTGGTTCTTTTACATCGGGGGAAATGATAGTTCCGATACCTGTCGCATCATCTCCGAGGTGGCGGCTCGAGATGCGTATGATCTCAGAGCCTTTCATGTACCCAAGACCATCGACAACGATCTGGTTCTCAATGACCACACGCCTGGATATGGTTCGGCTGCACGATTTGTAGCCTGTGCGCTACTGGGAGACAGTCTCGACATGCAGGCGCTACCGGGAATCAAGATCGATGTGATCATGGGGCGACATTCTGGTTTTCTCACGGCTGCTAGTGCGCTCGCGCGGTTGGGACATGACACGGGACCACATCTGATCTACCTACCTGAATCGGTGTTCGATGTCGATCGCTTCATCGTCGATGTTGATCGGGTGTATTCGGCTCATGGTCGTTGTGTCATCGCCGTCAGCGAGGGGATTCATGATGGGCAAGGAGTCCCGATAGCACAGATGCTGGCAGAGCAACTCTCTGGCGAGGTGGAGCGTGACGCCCATGGCAACGTGCAACTCTCCGGTAGCGGTGCTCTTGGTGATTTCCTGACGAAACTGATCCGGGAACGGCTCGAGTACAAGGTCAGGGTCCGTTCCGATACCTTTGGCTACCTTCAGCGTTCTTTCGCTGGTTGCGTCAGCGCGGTGGATGCTCAGGAAGCCCGGGAGAGCGGCAGGGCCGCGGTGCGTGTGGCGGCGGATGGTGTTGAAGGCGCCAGTATCACCGTCCGACGCACATCGGATACTCCCTATACCGTCGAGTATGTACCGGTTCCGCTGCAGGAAGTGGCGGGCAAGACCCGCACCATGCCCACCTCGTGGATCGAGAATGGCTGCGACGTGACCTCGGAGTTCCTCGACTACGCCCGCCCTCTTGTCGGACCGTTGCCCGAAGTCGGATCGTTGTAATCGCTAGAGCGGTTTTACAGGCTTCGGTTTCTCTACGGTGTCTTCCTTGGTATCCGCGGCGGGTTCTTCTGCGAAGGGGTCCTCGGTCTCCGGCTCCGGTACTGCGTTGCGTTGCGTTTCTATCGCGACCGTCAGGAGTTCCAGCAGCAACCCTCCAAAGCCCTCGACTCCGATGGGAAACGGCGCGGTTGCGCTGGCGCGGTATCCATCATCGTCGATCCAGGCTCGTGACTGGATTTGCCACCCTTCGAAGAGGTGGGCCGTGGGGATTGCCGTAGCTTCCAGGTTCAGCCCGTTCTCATCGACCAGGGCCTGAATCCCGGGGACGATCGATGGCCAGCCCCACTCCAGTAACTCTCCCACATCGAGCATTGAATAACAGAAGGGCGCC
Source organism: Planctomycetota bacterium (assembly GCA_050256595.1). Lineage (GTDB taxonomy): Bacteria > Planctomycetota > UBA8108 > UBA1146 > UBA1146 > UBA1146. Next base: position 2,571 of record JBBWWE010000371.1, on the reverse strand, counting down.
TGGTCGCTCGACAAGGCGGCGCCGTTGGCGAACGAAGGCATCCGGAAAGTCCCTTTTTCATCCCCTTCGAGTCGATGGAACATCTGCTCCAGGACTGTCGGGTGCAACGCCAGGATCAGTTGGCCTCCCATGTTCGTCCACGCCGGAGAGAAAGGAGATCCAACTCCGCTGCTTTGCAGGTAATGAATCGTTTGTCTCTTGTCGCCGAATACGATTTCGTGGGTGCGTTTGGCGACAGCAATGCCTACAGATCGGGCCATCAACTGGAGCAGCGGGAATTGCCTCAAAATCAAATTTTCGAATAGTTCTGCATTGCCGCCGGAAACAGCCACGACAAGACCAGGGATAATCCCTCGCGCAGCCGACTCTTCGAAGACCAGCAGATGATCTCCGAAGGCCGCGACCAGGTCATCGATAGACGTTCCGATCAGGGCTCCGAGGGTCTTCTTTCCCTGTTCTATCTGCCACATCTGATCTTCCGGGAGGAATGCCTCGAGAGTCGTTTGGAGCTGGCGATAGATACCGGGAGCGTCGTAGCTCATTGCCCAGAGAAAGATGGGAGAAGCTGGCGCCAGCGACATCTGCTCTGTCGATAAGCCAGGTCCACCACCGATCATGCCGGTGTAGGGGAAACTACTTCCAGCGGTAAAGACGGTCGTTTCGTCTCCGACGTAGCCCGAAGCGAGATGGAGAGCTCCGACCCGGGAGATCTCATCGATGAAGTAGTCCGCTGCTGCGGGGGGGTCTCCTCCGAACTCTTGAAAAACATCGAGACCGAGCCCAACGATGGCCGGGATGTCGATCTGTACTGAAGATGTGACGCTGGAGTCCCCGATGCATCGCTGGATGCCTTCGCGATAGATCTTGGATTCTGTCAGTGGAGTTTTTTCGCCGCGGCTCATCGAGAGATAGGTACGAGCACTCGATTTACCGAAGGCGAAGATGGCTTTTTGCTCGTGAAGTGCCCACCAGATCTCGATCGATGGCTGGGTTCCGAGGTCGATCGCTGCCCACTTGACTCCATCGAGATCCTCGACTCTTGGATCCTCGAGAGCGAGTTCCATCAGCATGTTGCCGATCAAACCCCTGTATCTCTCCGACTCATCCTGGGCATCGATGATCAGGTACGAGATGAGTTCTGGTTCGAGGGGGTCGATGATGATATCGGCGATGCCAAAAGCGACGCTGTGATTCAGGGAACTGAACAGGCGTGTGAACGTCTCGCCCGAGTTATTGATGAGCAGTTTCCCGAGCGAGGAGAGCGGTTCGTTGGGTTGTGCCTCCGCAGCCTCGCGCGCGTGCGATTCCACCATCTTGGAGATCAACTGGGGCAGATTCGGGATCAGCCCACGGATGCCGTCGAAGCGAGGAAGATTCCAGATACTACCCGCTTCGCTACTTGCGAAGGCATTGCGGAGATCATCGACGCCTGAACTGCCGGCATAGATCAGAGAATCGGCGGGATAATATCGAGCCAGGTCCTCGGCGTCTGTCCGGGTGGGGCATGAGAAGGTCAGCAGGAGCATCGATGCACAGAGGTATTTCAAGGGAAACCCCCTTCAAAAACGGTATGGAGACTACGGAAAGCAAAACTCAGGATGGACCCGATCAACACTCAAAGCAACGGTAGAGAAGATCTCAAGACGATCCAAACTGCAGTTTCACCAGTCGTGCATAGATGCCATCGAGGGCGACCAGTTGCTCGTGTTTTCCCTCTTCGCGAAGTTGGCCGTGGTGCAGCACCAGGATGCGATCGGCCTTGCGCACTGTGCTGAGACGGTGCGCGACGATCACTGAAGTACGACCCTTGACTAACCGTTCAATCGCATCCTGAATCAGTGCTTCGGTTTCGGTGTCGACATGACTGGTCGCTTCATCCAGCACCAGGATCTGGGGATCTCCAGCCAGTGCGCGGGCAAAGGAAACCAGTTGTCGCTCGCCGCTGGAGAGGGTGCGCCCCCTCTCCATCATCGGTTCATCGAGCCCTCTCTTCTGGCGCGTGACGATGGAAGAACCGCGAACCTGTTCCAGTGCCCAGGTGATCTGCTCTCTGCTGATGTCTCGGTCAAATTGAATGTTCTCCTCCAGTGTTCGCGAGAGCACTGCGACATCCTGCAGAACCAGCCCGAAGCGGTTCCGGTGTTGTCTGACGGGGATATTTCGGATGTCATCATCGCCGATTCTGATCACTCCCCGTGTCGGGTCATGGAATCGCAACAACAGGTTGATGATGGTGCTCTTGCCGGCACCGGTGGCGCCGACGATGGCAACGGTTTCTCCACTACCGACATTGAAGGAGACATCCTCGAGTACCGGGGTCTCGCCGTCATAACTGAAGGACACCTTCTCGAAGCGGATTCCAGCTCCCGGTGCCGCCAGTTCCCGTGCCTCGGCGGCGACCTTTTGCGGTTCTGGAAGTGACGAGTCGGTGTCGAGAATCCCGAAGATTCTCTCGCTGGAGGCCATCGCTGACAGTAGCAGGTTGTACTTCTCGGCCAGATCCCTCAACGGCGAGAAAAGCCGTGTCAGGTAGGTCCAGAACAGGAAGAACTCGCCGAAGGTGGCGGTTCC
>JBBWWE010000370.1:0-8724 GCA_050256595.1 Planctomycetota bacterium | reverse complement strand
CCATCGAGCGTCTCTGCAGGAAGTTTCGCCTGACTACGGAAATGGAGAGATAACTTCTCCATCTCACGGCCCCTGGCCAGGTAGTCGCTGATCTGACCTTCATCCGGATCGATGATGACCACTCCACGATAGCCATCGATGATGATCCGGTCGCCTCCAACAACCGAGGTCGAGATATCATCGAGTCCGACAACCGCAGGAATCCCCAGAGCTCGACCCATGATGGCGGTGTGCGAGGTCTTCCCGCCCATATCCGTGGCAAAACCCTTGACCTTCTCTGGATCCAGTTTTGCAGTCTGGGCTGGAGTCAAGTTGTGCGCGATGACGACGACTTCACTCTGAAGATTGGAAAGTCCTTCGATACGTTTTCCCAACAAGGTACTGAGGAGCAACTTTTCCACATCCTGAAGATCGTGGACTCTTTCGAGCAAGATGGGAGATTTGAGATCCTGTAGTTTCCGGACATATCGATTCATGACTCGGCTGAGAGCATGCTCCGCCGTATAGAAATTCTCTCGAATCGCCTTCTCGACCTCGATGTGCAACATCGGATCCGATGCCAGATCCCTGTGAACACCAAGAATCCGAGCGTGTATCTCGATCTCACTCTTGAGGCGATCGATTTCCTGTTCGAGAGAGCGGTTTGAATCCTCTACAGCTTGATGGAAGCGGGCAACTTCTTCATCAACTGCATCCTTATCGACGAATCGTTGCGGGATGCGCAACTCCTCGTAATCGAGGATCAGAGCCTCCGAGATGACGATTCCCGGACTGACGGGGATTCCTTGTCTGATCTCCATGATCTCCTCCGGACCTAAACACCATGGAAGTCATGTCGGACCAACTGGATCAGCGCTTCAAGAGCATCCTCAGCATCGGAACCGACCGTTTGAATCTCGATCTCGTCTCCAAGTTGCGCTCCCAGTGTCATGACTGCAATGATGCTCTTTCCATCGACACCATTTCCACCTGATCGGCCCACCTTGACCTCGGAGTCGAATCGCTGGGCCAATCGGACAAATTCGGTCGATGCACGGGCATGGAGGCCAGATTCATAGGTGATCTTGACCGTCTGACGGCTTTCGCTCATGCCGGTTTTCCAGAATTGAGTAATGCCAGTTCGCAGATGATCCTACCGATAATCTCGGGATGGTGCCGGGCGGTGCTGGCACCATGGTCGACGAGGTCGGCCACAGAGACGCGTAATCCCCTGCCAGCCAGATCACCATCATCAACTACGGGAACACTCCCCTGGCGGACGTAGTTGTCGAGTAATTCGCTCGGGAAGTTACCATCGTGAACGATAATTTCATCGAAAATCTTCTCTCCGACATGTCGCTCTAGAGCATCGAGATGCTCCAAGAGACTCATGTCGTCGGTCTCTCCTGATTGGGTCATCACATTTGCGATGTAAACCTTGGGAGCATAACTTTCGATTACCCTTGTGCGAATTCCTTCGATGAGAAGTGGCGGAATCACACTGGTGAAGAGACTGCCGGGACCGAACACGATCAAATCAGCCTCTTCGATGGCACGACTCACATCATCAGCAGGTTCCTGGATCCTTGGCCTGGCTTCAAGAAACTCGATCGACTTGCCACTGCTGGCGATCTGTTTCTCACCGGTGGACTTTGACCCATCGTGATGGTGCGCAATCAGTGTCAATTTGCCACCGTTGGCAGGGAGCACACGACCGCGAACTCTTAGAAGCCGATTCAATTCACGAATGGCAATATCGAAATCCCCGGTGACACGTGTCAAAGCAGTGATCAGTAGATTTCCGATCGAATGCCCTGCCAGTTCTGACTCCTCGAAACGATAATCGAGGAGACGCGCCCAGAGAGGTTCCTGACCCGAGAGAGCCAGCAGACAATTTCGGATATCTCCCGGAGGCGCGATGTCAAAGTCCTTGCGAAGTCGCCCGGAGGATCCTCCGTCATCGCTGACGGAAACCACTGCGGTCACCTCGACCGGCTCCTCCCGCAGCCCGGCGAGCAAACACGACATCCCCGTTCCCCCTCCGAATGCGACGATTCGTGGAGGTCGGGTGGATTCAGAGGTGGCCGGGCGGTCAGATTTCAAATCCCGTCATCCTTCGGGGAAATCGATGCTACTCACCTTGCTGAGGCCATCGTTCCCTAAAAAGTGCCAAACTGTCAGAAATTACGACGATCCCACGTCCAGAACAGAACCTGGAGGGTCGGATGGTTTACCACGTCAAAGCGAAAGGTTCCACGCAAGTGGCCCCCAGTAGCGAAAATCCCCTCTGGATGCCCGAGGACGGCCTGTTATCAGCTTTTTTCTCTAGGGATAGAACTCCGTCGATCGACAACTCGGCACGGACTCACCCTGGCAGGCGACTTCCATCAGAAATAGCCCCTGGGGCGGAGCCGCCACACCAGCTTGTCGTCGATCTCGCGACTCGAGGATGTCCCGAACATCATCGGCCTCACGCAAACCTCTCCCGACCTCGACCAGAGTACCGACCAGATTCCGGACCATCTGGTACAGAAAACCATCCCCCACCACCTGGATCCACACCCGATCCTGATCACCGTCTATCGATAACTCATGAATGCAGCGGACGGTGTCTTCCGGCGCATCCTTGGAGCGCGTACGAAAGGAAGCGAAGTCGTGACGTCCAATCAACCCCGCGGCTGCCGACCTCATCGTTTCCAGATCGAGTTTTGAGCGTACCCACCACGAGGTTCGTTCCTGGAACAGAGGGCGTCGAGGTCCATTCGATATTCGATACAAATATCGCTTGCCGATGGCATTGAAACGAGGATGCCAATCAGCTTCGGCAACTTCACAGGAGATCACTTCGATATCTGCTGGAGTGATCCCCTGCAACGATCTCTGCAAGGTATCGGGTTCGATGAACTCCCGCAGTCGAATCCTGACCAGATGTCCTCGTGCGTGAACACCGGAATCGGTGCGACTTGATCCTTCCACTTCAACAGTCTCATCGGTGAGGACGGAGACGGACTCCTTCAGAATCCCCTGGACGGTGCGAACCCCTTGATTGTCCATCCAGCCGTGAAAATCTGTCCCGTCATAGGCGATGACGAGGCGATAACTGTGAAGATCTTCCATCAGTTTGTTGAACTCCACAGTTCTGCAATCTGAACGGTGTTCAGCGCAGCCCCCTTGAGAACCTGATCTCCGACGACCCACAACTGCAAGGAATCGCTGAAGGGAGCACGTACCCGACCTACAGAAACGGCATGAACTCCGGCCAGCGGGCCCGGAGTGGGTGGAGATTCAGGATCTTCATGGAATTGAACCCCGGGAGAATCTCTCAACAACTCGATGGCTCGATCGAGTCGAGTGGGGTCGGATTGGTCAAACAGAAGATTCACGGCGATGGAATGACAGCGAGCCACAGGAACCCTGACGCAGGTTCCCTGAACCACGATGTCAGGATCCGACAGGATCTTGCGCGTCTCGTCGAGCATCTTCCTCTCCTCGGCAGTCACCCCCTCATCATCGACGGAACCGATGGCAGGAAAGAGGTTGCCATGGATGGGGAAAGGAAACGGATCCCCGGGTCGAAATTCGCCTCCTGAACCCTCTCTCTCGAGTGCATCGAGACCGCTTCGGCCAGCACCACTGACCGCCTGGTAGGTATCGGCGATGATGCGCCGAGGTGTGAGACTCCACAGCGGATTGAGCGCCAGTAACAAGATGATGGTCGAGCAATTCGGATTAGCGATGATGCCAGGACCCGGCGATATCATCTCTGGATTGACCTCTGGAATCACCAGCGGCACATCATCGTCGAGGCGGAAAGCAGAAGAGTTATCGACCACAGCACCACCAGCATCGACGAACCGTGGAGCCCACTGGCGGGCAATTTCAGATCCTGCAGCCATCAGAGAAACATCGAGGGCAGCAAGATCAGCATTTTCATCGAGAGGATGGACGGTCAGTTCCTGATCACGCCAGGGAACTACACGGCCAGCGCTTCGCGGAGAAGCGAGCAGATGAGGGGGGTATTCACCGAGCGGAGACGATTCCAGCAGTCGTAGCATCTCCTGCCCCACGACTCCGGTAGCCCCGACCACTCCCACTTTCAACGCCTCTTCTCCTCTCGCTTTGCCAACCATGCTGAAGCCACTGGTAACACGACGACGAGCAACAATACCATCACGGTGAGAAAAAACTCCCACGCGCTGACAGCAAATAACATCAGTGATCCTCTTCGTTCATCGTCGGCAATCTACGTTCACTCACCTCGATGCCGATGTCGTTGATGAACTGATCGAGATCTACAGCCCCCAGATCTCCCACTCCCCGCTGACGTACTGATACGGTACCGGCCTCAGCATCCCGACCTCCGACCACCAGCAAGTATGGAATCTTCTGCTCCGCCCCCACCTTGATCTTGGCACCGACTCGATCATCCGAGTTGTCGACAGTGACACGGAATCCGGCAGCAGCGATGCGCTCCTTGACTGAGCAGGCGTAATCGACGTGCTTTTCACTGACCGACAGCACACGAACCTGTTCGGGAGTCAACCAGGTCGGAAAAACACCCTCGAACTGTTCGATGAGGATGCCGATGAATCGTTCCATACTTCCGAACGGTGCCCGGTGAACCATCACTGGGCGGTGGTTGACGTTGTCTGCGCCCGTGTAATTGAGATCGAACCGTTCGGGCAAGTTGTAATCGACCTGCACCGTTCCTAGTTGCCACTCCCTACCAATCGCATCCTTGACGACGAAGTCGATCTTGGGACCGTAGAAAGCCGCCTCTCCCACCTCCTCGGAAAAGGGAACATCCAGTGTGGCCGCCGCCTCTCGACAGGCAGCCTCGGCACGATCCCAGGACTGGGGATCGCCGCTGTACTTGGAAGAATCCGTGCCTCTGAGACCAACACGAACCCGGTAGTCATCCAGCCCTAGAGTCGAAAGAACCAGTTTCGCCAGGCCCAGGCAGCCCTGGATTTCCTCGCCAACTTGGTCCTCGGTGCAGAAGATGTGGGCATCGTCCTGGGTGAATCCTCGCACCCGAGTGAGACCATTCAGTTCTCCGGACTGCTCCCAGCGGTACACGGTTCCAAACTCTGCCAGCCGCACTGGAAGATCGCGGTAGGAGCGAGGTTCCGCATCGAAAATCTTGATGTGATGCGGACAGTTCATCGGTTTGAGCATGAAACCGTCGACCTCACCAACATCGATCCGATGACAGAGTTCAGCACAAGAGCACCCCTCATCCGAAACGGCACTGAGAAACTCAGAGGAGAGGAGCGGAGGAAACTGGCTTTCCTGGTAATACGGAAAATGGCCACTGGTGCGGTACAGATCCAGTTTTCCTACATGAGGGGTGTAGACCATCTGGTATCCAGAGGCGACGAGATGGAGGCGGATGAACTCTTCAAGTTCGCGTCGGATGACCGCACCATTGGGCTGCCACAGAACCAATCCCTGCCCGACCGACTCATCGATACGAAACAGATTTTGCTTCCTGCCGATGACGCGATGGTCTCTTCGTCGTGCTTCTTCCAGACGATCGAGGTGAGTCTGCAACTGAGCGGGATAGGGAAAAGCGGTGCCGTAGACCCGGGTCAGGCTGTCGCTGGCTGCATCTCCATGCCAGTAAGCACTGGCGACACTCATCAGACGAAAGGCACCGATCCGTCCGGTACTGGGAACGTGCGGGCCACGACACAGATCTTCCCAGTTGGAACCAGCTTCCCCGGTTGCATACCAGGAGAGAGTCTCTGAGCCACCCTCGATGGCGCGCTCGGCATTATCGAGCTTGTACTTGCTTCCCTCCTCACGGAGTTTTGCTATCCCTGCATCGGCATCGAGTTCGTAGCGCTGGAAGGAACGATCCTCCGAGATGATCTGTTTCATCCGGTCCTCGATTGCCGAGAAGTCATCGGTACTGATGGTGCGATCACCGGAAAAATAGATGTCGTAATAAAATCCCTGGTCAGTCGGTGGACCGTAAACCAGCTGAGTACCCGGTATCACGTTCTCGATCGCCTCGGCCATAACGTGAGCACAGGAATGTCGAATCAAAAACAGTGCCTCGGCACTGGGATCTTCCTTTTTTTTCCCCTCGGTGATGATCGACACTTCCGAATCGAAATCGATGGTCGCCAACAGATCCCGGATCTCCCCATCGACGATGACTCCGATGGCTGCCTTCAATAGCCGTTCACCGATGTCACCGGCGATGGCCGCGCCAGTTACCGGTGAGTCGTAATCGCGGTGACTCCCGTCGGGCAGGGTGATCCTGGGCATGGGCCTTCTTTCCGGTGTCATTCTAGCCAACGGCCCTGCAATACGCCAACGGGCCGGACCAGCAGCGGAACATCTTGACCCGAGGCCAGTCAGAGACCATCACTGCAGTTGTGCCGTGGAGGAACTGGAGGGCCGTTGGACAGACTCAACTCAGATCCTCGTCTCTCCATCATCCATGCCGACATGGACGCTTTCTTCGCCGCGGTCGAAGTGCTCGACGACCCTTCCCTGGCGGGAAAACCGCTCATCATCGGCCACCCAGGTCCGCGTGGAGTGGTCTCCACCGCCTCCTACGAGGCGAGAAAGTTCGGAGTACATTCAGGGATGCCATCGGTGGAGGCGCTTAGGCGTTGCCCCGAAGGCCTGTGGCGACCCGCTCGCGGCAAACGCTACCAGGAGATCTCCAGACAGGTGATGGATGTGTTTGGTGAGTTCACCCCCGAGGTCGAACCGCTGTCTCTTGATGAAGCGTTCCTCGATATCGAGGGCTCGCTTCGCCTGTTCAAGGGAGCCGTCTCCATCGCACGTAAAATTCAGCACCGTGTTCCCGAAGTCACCGGAGGCTTGACCGTCAGTATTGGAGTCGCCCCGAACAAGTTCCTGGCAAAACTCGCCAGCGATCTGGACAAACCTAATGGACTCACGGTGGTCGACCCGGATCGAATCCAGCAATTGCTCGACCCGCTTCCTGTCGAAAGAATCTGGGGAGTCGGACCGCGCACCCGTGAAACGCTGCATAGCATCGGATTGCGTGAGATCCGTCATCTTCGCCAAGCAGGAGTCGATCTACTCACCCGCCATCTGGGAGAATCTTCCGGACACCATCTGTGGCAACTGGCTCATGGAGAGGATTCCCGAAGTGTCGAGCGCCATCACGATGTTCGTTCCATATCGACGGAGAACACCTTTGCATCCGATCTGACTCTCGGAAAGGAAACAGAAACTTTCTTGCGAAACGCTGCAGAGGAGGTGGCTCAATCCCTCCGCGATCAGCAACTACGGGCACGCACGGTTCGACTCAAGGTCAGAACGGGTTCGTTTCGCACCATGAATCGCAGTCGCACCCTGGATGCCCCCTTTCACGATCCTGGGCGTCTGTACCGCGTCGCAACCGAGTTGCTCTCAGCGATCGATCTGGCAGGAGAGGGCATCCGGCTGCTGGGTCTGGGTGCCGGAAACCTGGTCGATTCCGATAGCCCACGCCAGCAGGGCCTGTTCGAGGATCAGTCTGCCGATCTCCGCGACGAAACCGTATCGCGTCTGCTCGATCAATCGCGAAACCTGCCAGGGATTTCACCGCTCGAACGAGGCTGCCTCATCGATCCCCCATCACCGGATATTCCTGATACCGACTCCACCCAACAACAGAGTTCCTGAGACTAGCGTGGGCGAGACCCCCTCATCTTGCGGAGGCGTAAATTGAGCGCCTCGACGAACGCCGAGAATCCCATCGCGAAATAGATGTAGCCCTTCGGGATGTGGTGGCCGAAACCATCGGCCACCAGGGCGATTCCGATGAGCAGCAGGAAAGCAAGCGCCAGCACTTTCACCGTCGGATGGTTGGAGACAAACCTCGATACCGAACCACTGAAGATCAGCATCACGATCACCGACAGAATCACTGCCAGCACCATCACCGCCAGGATGTCCGCCATTCCAACTGCGGTGATGACCGAATCCAGACTGAAAACCACATCCAGTAGCACGATCTGAATCAACACCGAACCGAAACCGACCTTGCGGCCTACCCCGCTCTCTTCAGTTTCATCCCCCTCCATGATGTCATGGATCTCGTGGGTTCCCTTCCCCAGCAGAAACAAGCCACCGAACAGCAGAATGAGGTCGCGGCCGCTCAGCGACACGGAGAAAACATCGATGAGGGGATCTTGAAGTTTGATCATCCACGCGATGCAAAAGAGCAAGCCGATGCGAGTGCCCATGGCAAAGAGAAGGCCGAGACGCCGGGCAGAATCACGTTGCTTTTCTGGCAGTTTTTCGGCGAGCACTGCGATGAAGATGATGTTGTCGATGCCGAGCACAATTTCCATGATGGTGAGGGTGGCCAGAGCAATCCACGCATTGGGATCGGAGATCCAGGTCAGATCGAACATCGACTCAACTCCCTCCAAGCATTCTGTACAGGATCTCATCGTGGACCCCAGAGGCCTCGACGGGATTCTCCTCGGCAGCCCAGGAACGCACCAGCACCGGACCGTGCTCTTCACTCGAGGGTAAACGGCCATGACTACCACGGACCATCGAAGGATCGGTCGAGATCACGTCCAGCAGGCTTCTCATGCCGAGTTTCCTCTGTATCAACCTCCTGGCGACCCTCCATCGAGGCCACCTCAGTTCAGGATCGAGAAACAACTCCGCGGGGTCGTACCCGGGCTTGCGATGGATATCGACGGTGCGGGCAAAATCGGGTGCCTGGGCATCGTCCTGCCACCAGTAATACGCCTGCCAGCT
>JBBWWE010000369.1:0-8200 GCA_050256595.1 Planctomycetota bacterium | reverse complement strand
ACACAGGCAAGAAAGTGTGGTCGAGGCCGATCGTTGGCAACCAGGTCGATTTGACGATGTTCGGTGAGCCTGCCCGTGAACCGATCCTCGGATCCATCCGGGTCGATGATGGAACCGTCTATTGTTGCTCCAACCTGGGGGCTATTGCCGCCTTGCGTTCCTGGGATGGACAGGTGCAGTGGGTCATGGAATACGATCGAGATTCTCAGCGTTCATATCGTGGACGCTACCGCCCACAGAGAAGGAGTTCCATCTGGTCCCCCAATCCGATCGTGATCGAGGATGGAATGTTGTTTGTGACTCCGCTTGATTGTAACCAGCTTTACGCCATCGAAGCATCCTCAGGAATCGTGCGGTCACAGGTGAATGGTAAGGGCCTCGGCCCCTACATGCTGGGAACAACCGATGGAAAACTGGTTTTGTTCGGAGATCTTCTCACGTCGATGGTGGCCAGCGACATCGGACATAGAGAGTTGTGGAAACAAGCATTGACTCGTTCTCCGGGACTGGGCCGCCCCGCTCTCGTCGAGGATGGGGTTGTATATGTCAGCGCCGGAGAATCAGCGCTCATCCACCAGAGGCTCGATCCGATCAGTACGCCCAGAACGATCGCTGTCTTGTCCGAAGATCCTGGACCCCAGGTGGGCAGGGGGCTATTTCGCGTCGAGGATCCTCTCGGAGGGCGAGTCGATGTGAATGGCGACAGGATCATCATCACCAATCTCAATCGTGCCACCTGCCTGACCCAGAAGAGGGTGCTCAGACAGGAGAAGAGATGACGGTTCCAAATCGCTTACTCGCCATGAGTCTGGCGCTCATCGTTTGCTTTCCGCCGGTGGTGGTTTCCTCCAGTGCACAGGTGGGAGACGATGGTCCGCGCAGGGTCATCGATCTGAAATTACAGGAACGGGCGCGTCTCTCCGTAGAGAGAGGCCTGGAGTTTCTGAAGAACACGCAGAATCCCGATGGTTCCTGGACCGACAAGATCGGCCGCAAGGTTCACTACGAATACAGAGGCCGCCTCGGTAAGCATGTCGGTGTCACTGCGCTTGGTTGTCTCTCGTTCCTTGCCCAGGGGAGTCTGCCAGGTCGCGGAAAATATGGTGAGCAGGTCGAGCGCGGGCTCGACTTTCTACTTCGAAATGTCCAGACCAACGGCTTCATCACGGTGAACGAATCGAGGATGTACAGTCATGCTTTTGCCACCTTGTTCCTGGCAGAGGTATACGGGATGACGGGAATGGAGCGAGTGAAGGAGAAACTCAAGAGTGCCGTGGGACTCATCATCCAGGCCCAGAATGAAACCGGTGGGTGGCGTTACCAGCCGGGTGCCGACGACGCGGACATGAGCATCACTGTTTGCCAGGTGATGGCATTACGTGCGGCGAGAAATGCCGGAATCAACGTCCCCAAGGATGTGATCGATGCTGCGATCGCCTACGTGCGTAGCTCATCAAACATCGAGAGTGGCGGCTTCATGTATCAACACGAAGTCGGGCCTACTGGCAGAGTGCAGAGATCGAGAACTACTTTTCCTCTGACCGCAGCGGGTATCACCGCACTCTACGGGGCGGGTGTTTACGAGGATCGTGTACTCGATCGAGGGCTAGCCTATCTCCGCCGCCATCGCCCTCGACGTTACGAGGCACTCAATACCTTCGATTACTACTACGGAATGTATTATGCAACTCAGGCAGCGTTTCAGCGCGGCGGCGAGTTCTGGACCTCATGGCACAGAGATACCTGGCGCGACATCCTGTCACTGCAGAATCCAGATGGCTCCTGGCAGGATCTGGTCGGTCCCAATTACGCCACTGCAATGGCATGCATAATTCTTGAAATCCCATACCAGTACCTTCCGATTTTCGAGAGGTGAACTTGGCACAAGGAACAGAATCTACTGTCCTGGAACGTCCACAACTGGCGTTAAGTCGGATTCGTCAACTGCGTAGCCGTCGTCGCCTGATGCGGATCTTGACCGGTGGCCTGCGTTGGTTTGCAGTCGCCATTGCGGCCATCTGGGTGATGTTTCTGCTCGACTGGATCGCGGTGCTTCCCCAGGTGCTCAGGGGAGTGCAGGGAGTCGGTGTCATCGCCATCTTGGCGATCACTTTTCGTGCCATCTTGTTGGCGGCGCGGGTTCCGGCTCCGGAGGAGCGTCTCGCTGCTCTCGTGGAGAAAGCCTCCGGTGATCTCGAAGACTCTCTCATCACCGCGGTACAACTGACCGACCCAGAGAATCCTCGTCGTCATCTCTATGATCCGGATCTAATCGTCCGGACCGTGGAAATCGCAGAGCAGAGGATGCAGTCTCTTCGTCCGGGGAGGCTTCTTTCCTGGAGTCGCGCTCGGGCGGCTCTGGGTGTCCTGGTATTGCTGATCACTCCTGCGATAGCGGGTGGGCTGTTGCGGCCGGATCTGGCGCAGACCTTCTTCGCCCGCAATATGCTGTTCGGGAATCAGCCCTGGCCGCGTGCCTACGAACTGGTGATCGAGAATCCTGCTCGGATGGACATGGTGGTGGCGAAGGGGACCTCCCTGGTGGTGGATATCCTCAAGACTCGAGGGGGCAACGCTCGGGCCTATCTCGATGTCTTTTTTCCACAACAAGAAGGTCGCCGGGAGATGAACGAGGAAGTTTCTCTCGATCGAAAAGGCATCGGCGGATTCAGGCATGTGTTCCAGAATCTTCAGCGTGACATCAATTTCCGTGTCAAGTGTGGCGATTTCACCGGCGAATGGTATTCAGTTCGGGTACGGGCTCGACCGCGTGTCGAGGAGATCGCCCTGCAATATGAGTTTCCCGAGTACACCGGCCTCTCCTCAGTTCGAGAGGATGCGCTGGTCCAAGGTGGCCATGTCAAGGCACCAATCGGAACATCAATTTCGTTCACTGCTTCGACCAGCATAGATGTCGTATCGGCAGTTCGCATGGAGGCGCGTCCCAGCGGAGACGGTGAGGTGGTTACCGAATCGGAATTGACGATGGAAGGGGGCGATACGCTTCGTGGTAGTTTTTCAGCTGATACTGATGCGCGCTGGTGGATTGCCCTGGAGTCAGGCGAAGGCTTTCGCAACGAAAATCCCATCAGCTGGCGAATCGCCGTGATTCCTGACCGGGCACCAGAGGTTTCCATCGCCCAGCCAGGTCAGAATATCGAGGTGACTCCCAGGGCTCTGCTCGATGTTTCCGTGAAGGTCCGAGATGACTACGGAGTCATTTCCGGTCAGTTGATTTTTGAACCGGAAGTCGAGGGAGAGGGAGAAACGAGAAGCTTTCCCCTCGACGTTCTCGAGAGTATCGCTTCCGATTCCAAAGAAGCCGAGCAATCACTGCAGATCGATCTTTCCAGCTGGAATCTGGAACCCGGGCAGCGGGTTCAGTACCACTCGACGGCCATCGATGCTCTGGACCAGGAGGGATCGAGTCGGACCTGGATCCTCAGCGTTCTCAGTGAAGAAGAACTGACGAGAATCACCCAGGACGAACTGACGTTGCTCAAGGAGAGACTCGAGGAGACCTTTTCTGTCCAGCGTGAGGTGCGTCGGGAACTCGAGGACCTGGAAGAGTCGTTGAGTTTGGGAGAAGCTCCCGAGGATCAGGCGCCGACAGCCCGGCACGCTCGAAGTGGTCAAGATCGAGTATCAACCCGGATCGAGGATGCTGCGGAGCGGCTTGCGACCATCTCGCGCAGGTTGTTGAGGAACCGGATGAGTGATGCGGATGAACTGGCCTGGATTCAGGATCTCAAGAAGCGCCTCGATGAGCTGGCGACAGAGAGTCTCGATCCGGCCCGCGCTGCGCTGGAAAACCTTGCGACCCGGACCGCCTCGAACGAGGCAACGACTGAGGACGCTCAGCTAGCCATTGACGAGGTGAGAAAAGTGGAACGAGGCCTGGCGGATGTGGTTTCAGACCTCCAGGAGTGGGGTGATCTACGAACGGTGATCCGTAAGATCGAGGAGTTACTGCGTTCCGAAAAGGATCTTGAACTTCGCATCGAGGATAAGGTCCGGGAATCGCTCGGAGGAGAGGACCAGGAGGGAGGGAACTGATGAACCGCTCACGACCAACACCGGTTTCGATCCTGTTGCTCCTGTGTTGTGCGCTTCTGTTGCCGAACTTGGTGTTTGCTCAGACCGGAAATCGACTGGCACGGCTCCAGGGAGAGGCGCGCGAGTATCTTCGTTCTCTGCAGACTCAGATGGAGAGTCTCGCCGAACGCCTCGAACCAGAACAACCGGACGACTCTTCTCGACTGCGGAATGCACGCGAGCGGATCGTCAGAGAACTCATCGAAGATGATATGGGAGCTGTTGCCGAGGCTCTTGAGAAGGACGATTACGTCCATGCTCTGGAAACCATTCGTCAGGTCAGATCAAATCTCCAGGTGGTGCTCACGATTCTGGAGGCACGAGATGTCGATCCCGAACAACTTGCCAATCGCCTCGAAGAAGTGGCGAACAGGCTCCAGGCCATCGGTGAACTCACCGATCAGCAGCGATCATTGCGCGATCGAACAGCCGTGGCGGAACAGGCAGCACAGGATGTCCAGGACATCGAAGATGTGCGAAGCAACATCGAGGATCTGAAGCGTACCCAGCAAGAGCTATCAGGATCCGAAGACTCCAGCAGTGAGAATCAATCGGCTCAGCAGGCGCGGCAAATCTCTCAGGATGCTCAACACGTTGCCGATGATCTGACCCGAGAAGCGAGACGGCAGCAGGGGATTTCGAGCATTGCCCGACGCGTGGAGCGGATTCGCCAAGAGGTCCAGCAGGACGCGGAGACATCATTGGCTCTTGGATCCGAGTCGGGATCAGAGGCGATGGCAACGCGCGAACGCCTGGCCCAGCGAGCGCAGCAGCAAGCCGCTGCAGCACGTCAGGCAGCGCAGAGCATCGAGGCGCTGAGAAGAGAATCTGCACAGGATGCTGATCTCGGAGATGAGAGCGCTCAGCAGGTGGTGGAGGAACTCTCGGAGGCCCTCGAAGCGATGCACCAGTCTGCCAGTGCTGCTGGAGCGGTGGCGAAGGCGATGGAACAGGCCGATTCTGGTGGCGAGCCACGTTCTCAGCAGAAAGCTGCACTCGATACCGCACTCGATTCCCTGAAGCGCGCAGCCGATTCGGATGGGTCTCGCGTCGGGACACTGCAGCAACGACTCCAGGATCTGCGCCAGGAACTCTCTGACTGGATCGAGGGACAGACATCCGGGACCGATTCCGCCGCTGGCCAGCAAGCCTCTTCGGCTTCCGAGGAACTCGCTGAGGCATCGCGAGCCCTCGATCGAGCGCGTCAAATCGCTCAGCAAGCAGGCCAGCAATCGGGCCAGCAATCGGGCCAGCAATCAGGCCAGCAATCAGGCCAGCAATCGGGCCAGCAGTCGGGCGAGCAATCGGGCCAGCAGTCGGGCGAGCAGTCGGGTCAGCAGTCGGGCGAACAGTCGGGTCAGCAGTCGGGCGAACAGCAGGCCGGCGAAGCAGCGGACTCGCAGCCAGAGGATTCGCCTTCATCGGAAAGGGAACGGATCGAACAGGTGCAAGAGGCGGCACGTCGCACTCAGGAAGCGGCCGAGAGCCTTTCTTCGCTGGCGCAGAGTTCCGATGAGGATCGGCCCTCAAATCGCCAGCAATCTCTCGCCGAACAGACCCAGGCACTGGAGGAGGAACTCGATCGACTCGAGAAGAAACTCTCGCGGGGTGAGCAGTCTCTTTCGCCCGAAGAGGACGAGAAACTGCGCAAGAAGGTCGGGGAAGCTCGACGAGCGCTGCGTAGTGCGCGTTCAGCGATGGAGAGTGCTGCAGAACAGATGCGTGGCGGAGAAACTGCAGAGTCTGCGCAGCAAGCGGCGCAGGCAGCACTCGAACGGGCCGAACAGGCGCTCGAGGGATCCAACGAAGATGCTCTCGAGCGGTTGAAGCGTCAGCAAGAAGAGACACCCGAACTTTCCAAGGAGCAAGATGAACTCGAAAGGCTGACGAGAAAGAGGGCCGAGGAGTTTGCCGCCGAGGATCCTGCCACCGCAGAGGGACTCCAGGGTGCTTCCGAGAGCATGGATCAGGCATCCGATAGTCTCGAAAGTGGTGATGCCTCGACCGCACGTCAGCAACAGGATGAGGCGATCGAACAACTGGAGCAGGAGCAGCAGCAACTTCAGGAGGAAGAGCGAGAACTTGCTGATCTCAAGGTTGAGCAGCAATTGATCGATCTCATCGGCACCATCACTGATATGGCCGATCAGATCGATTCGATCCTCTCCGAGACCCGTACCATCGCAGAGGTGGTCGGAGATGGTCGCCCGGGACGCGCACAGCGCGCCCGAATGCGCCGCCTCTCCGGGCAAGTGTCGGAAGTCGAGGATTCGGGTAACGAGGTGCTTGAAGCACTCGATGCCCAGCGAGTGCGGGTCTTTTCCTACATCGTTCGTGATCTTCTCTCTGATCTGGCCGAGGCGCGTGAGGGATTGAATCCCAGAAACGATCCCGGCATCGACACTCAATTGCTACTGGCAGAGGCACTCGATGCGTTGCGCAGGTTGCGTGATTCCCTCGAGGAAGAACTGAGACGAAGGAACCAGCAACAGCAACAGCAGCAACAACAGCAGCAGCAACAGCAACAACCAGGGATGACCCAGCTGGTACCACCCGCAGCAGAACTTCTGGCTCTCAAGCGGATGCAGGAGGAAGTGCTGCGTAGGACCCGGCGCCTCGACGAGAGGCGTACCGAAGGTGGTGAACTCAGCCCTCTCGAGGAGAGATTGCTGGAGCGGCTTCTCCAGCGTCAAGGCAGCATCATCGAACTCACCGAGCAGATCGCTTCCGACCTACAGCGTCAGATGCAGCCCCCGGTGGTCAACGAAACTCCCGCAGGCCTCGAACCGCCCGATTCTGGTCGAGAAGAGGACTCAGGGGGGGGTAGGTGAGGCTAGATACATCCTGCTTGGATTCGGGGTATACTGGATGGGAGAGCATTCTGTGCGTCTCGTTTGATTCCCGGATGATCGGGTGTCTGAACATGACGAGAGGGCGGGTGTTCGCGCTGATCATGGCTTCTTGCGGGTACGACTCGCGAGAGGGAAAGAGAGTTCCGATGCGAATGGCAATCTTGCATTTTTCCTTGCTGTTTCTGGTCTTCTTGGGCCTACCGGTCTGTGCTCAAGAAGCAGGTTCCGAAAGAATCCAACCGGAAACACCGGCCATCGAAGCCGAGGACGACCAGTTGCCGGCGACCGATTCTCAGGAATCCGATGATCTCGACGCTCTTGATCGTCTGATCGACGAGAATCCCATCGATCTCGATCCGCTCGATGTTCTCGATACAGCCAATCCTCTCGGCAAGGTCGAGGGTCTCATCGATGAGATCTCCCGCAATATGAAGGAGATCGAGAAGCTTCTCGATGACGACGATACCGGCGAGCAGAACCAGTCGGTGCAACAGAATACACTCAGTCGTATCGATGAACTGATCACGGAGGTCCAGAGACTTACCGGAACCTGACCCAATAGTGGTGGTTCCCCGTCGGGGAGTCCTCAGCAGGTAAAGTCAGGTTCTGGAAATCGTGATCAACAGCAAGCCAATCGTCAGCGCCAGAGTCGCTCTCAGCAAGACAGCGGCGAAGAGAAGGAATCCGCGTCCAACTCCAAGGATGAGAAAAAAACTCCCAAGAATCCCGATGGTTCCGAGCAGGTTCGCAATGACCGGACCACCGAGGGAGATCTACCCCCAGAAAATGCTGGAGATCTTCGTGACCAGCAGGGCAGAGGACGCTGGGGCCGTCTGCCCAAGACCGTGATTCAACGGATGTATGACAATGGTCGTCGTAAGTTGCCGGAGAAATACCGCATCCTTCTTGAGGATTACTTCCGAAAACTTCCGGAGCATTCTCCACGTTGAACGAAGTTTCGCACCCAAGACCTATTGAAGCGGCTCCGGAGGAACCTCCGAGCAGTTCGAGAGTGCCTTCTCATGCGGCACTTTCGAGGATTTTTGCGTTGTGTGCGGTGTTCGCTCTCCTGCCCGTCTTCACCCTGCCTGTCTTCGCCCTTCCTGTCTTCACCCTGCCTGTCTTCACCCTGGCTTCGGTGTCTTCAATAGATTTTTCTGCCGATGATGATAAGCGCTCCGAAAAGAGTGTTCACACCGTCTCGCTAGGGGCCCCGCATGATTCGCGCAGTGAACTCGCCATCCGCCGGGGAA
>JBBWWE010000368.1:0-2105 GCA_050256595.1 Planctomycetota bacterium | reverse complement strand
GAGCGGAGGCACCGATGGCTAGATCCAACGAACCGGCTTTCTGGTCGCTGTTCTCCGCCGGCGGCATGGTGGCAGCGTTTCTGATCCCGGCGGCGATCTTGATCACCGCCTACATGGTTCCACAAGGCCAGATCGAGGCCGACAACCTGCGCATGGTGATGAGTCATCCCATCTCGCGACTGCTACTACTGGCGATGATCTCGCTACCGATGTTCCACTGGGCGCACAGATTCCGCTTCGCCCTGGTCGATCTCGGCATCAAAGGATGCAAACTCCCCATCGCCATCCTCTTCTACGGCACCGCCGCAGGCTCGACCATCTGCGCCGCTTATTTGCTGTTGGTGTAGAGGAAGCGGTAACTCGGTCTAGTTCTCTCCCGACGGCTCTGCGGATTTGCGCTCGGGGGGTTGTTTGGCCCAGGCGACTTGCCAGCCGAGGCGGAAGGCGACGCGGCTTACTGTTGCGGCCTTGTTGAAGTCGACCTTGTCGGATTCGTCGCTGGCTCGGTGATAGTCCTCGTGCACCCCTGAAAAGAGGAAGATGGCGGGGATCCCCTTCTTGGCGAAGTTGTAGCTGTCGGTGCGCCCGTAGTAACTATCGACGTCGTAGGTCGGTTCCAGGCCTTCTTTCTCACAGGCAGCAGCAGCGGCCTCGTTGAGACTCGACCAGTGGTCGTGTTTCGGCGATGGCGTGATTCCGATCTTGGTCGGGTCGTTGCGACTGATCATGTCGAGGTTGATGTCGGCGATGATCTTCATCTCTTCTGGAAGCGGGATGTGATCGACAAACCAGCGGCTACCGAGCAGGCCCTTCTCCTCGCCGGAGACGTGCAGAATCAGGATGCTGCGCGGCGGGCGTGGACTCTCGCCGAATGCCTCGGCGATCTCGATCAGGCCTGAACTGCCGGAGGCGTTGTCGTCGGCACCGTTGTAGATTGAACCATCACTACCAACACCGATGTGATCGTAGTGGGCACTGTAGACCACCACCTCGTTGGCGAGCTCCGGATCGGATCCTTTCATCAACGACACGACGTTGAAGGCGTCGACTTCTTTTCGCTCGATGTTGATGTTGAAGATCCCCATCAATCCGGGCACCGGACCGTGGTCACTTTCGGCGGTCAGTTTTGCGACTGATGGGACCTGATCACGGGCGCTGTCCTCGAGATAGATGGTCGGGATTCTGGTACTGCCGCCACCACCCATCGAAAGCGAACGACGCCCGAAGGAACGCATCGAACGCTCCATCTGATCGGCAAAAGAGGACGCTTCCGCATCCGGAGCATGGATCACGACCACTCCGCGGGCACCGCGTTCTTTCGCCGCCTCCCGGCGGGATCTCATCCCCAGTGCTCTCGATCGATTTCTTCCTTCCCCGACTTCGATCCCGGCCGGGTTTCCATCGAAGATCAACACGAAACGGTTTTCCACCTCGATGCCGGCGTAATCGTCGATGTCATGATCCTTGGAAACGATGCCGTGACCTGCAAACACTACCGAACCCTCGTTCGGACCCGATTCGAGACCTCTCGGTGACACGAAGAAATCCTCGCTCACCTGGAACGGGACCGGAGAAGGTTGTTCGGAGGTGATTCCGCCTTCGATGGTAAGCAGTTCGAAACTGCATCCTTCCAGTTGAGCGGTGGTACTGAACATCGGAAACGCCTGGAACCAGCTAACCACCTCATCGTTGTTATCCCCCGCCGGCTCGAAGCCTGCGCGGCTCAACTGGTTGGAGATGTAGGAGCCGGCCAGCCGCTCACCCTCGCTGGCGGTATCACGTCCTTCGAGCAGATCGGAAGCGAGAAAGCGGATGTGGCCCTCGATCTGGCGAGCAGTGATGCCGCTGACTGCCGCTGGCTCCGGTTGACCCAGCAGCGGGAGAGTCAGTGAGAAGACAAGCAACAAAGAGAGTGCGAAAGTGTTTCGGTAAGATGCGGTCATCGACTTCTCCTCGGTCTGGGATACCTGGCAATAGCCATGAATCTAGAATTCGAACTCTTTGCGGTAGGTTCGGTGGAGGTACTGGTTTGCTTCCTTTTTCTTGAACTCATGCTTTTCACCATCCCACTCGAGAGTTTCGCCGGGATAGTACATGCCAACAAC
>JBBWWE010000367.1:0-9496 GCA_050256595.1 Planctomycetota bacterium | reverse complement strand
TGTCTTTCTCGTCTGTGTCTTTCTCGTCTGTGTCTTTCTCGTCTGTGTCTTTCTCGTCAGTGTCTTTCTCGTCAGTATCTTTCTCGTCAGTGTCTTTCTCGTCTGTGTCCTTTTCTTCAGTGTCTTTCTCGTCGGTATTTTTCTGTTCGGTGTCCTCGGACTTCTCGCCCGCCTTCTCCTTCGCTTCCTTCTCGGCTTTCTCTTTTTTCATCCTCTCATCGATCACCTTGATCTCGGCTTTCACTTCATCGGATGCCTCGACGTAATAGAGATTGAATCCCTGGACGAAGAGATAGGCGGTTCGGTCGGGAGAAAAATTACGATGGGCCCTTGGATCCTTCTTGGCGGAATCTGCTCCCCCTCGATTCGAGGAGTTGCGACTCGATCCTCTCCTCGTGGAACTTCTCTGCTCATCCTTGGGGACAGCTCCCTTGCTGGTCAGTTGTCCCGTGGCCAGATCGAGTTCGAACTTGGTTTTTTCCTTGTTGAAGGTGAGCTTCTCTCCCTTTTCATCGATCTTCACCCTCTCCAGAGAGAGGTTGTGTACCTCGAGCGGCTTTCTCAGTTCCTGTGACAGCGCCGCTGCGAGTTGTACATGATCGAAAAGCGGTTTTCTGGTCCTGGCATCCGGGTCAACGAGGTAATAGTCGGTGCCGTTGCTGGTGCGGTAGCTGTACCAGAACTGATCGGTCTTACCGATCCAGTTGGGCTGGACAGAAGAACTGTAGGTGCGCTGGCGCAAATATTCGGGGGAATACTGTTGTGCCTGTCTGAAGTTCGGTTTGACGACAATCTCTTTTGGATCCTGACTGAATCCAGGAGTGCTGGAAAGCACCTCACCGATGGCGAAGGAACCGAGAAAGATGGCAATCCACAAGGTGTTAAATACAACCAGGGCTGCCGCACGATTGTTGCCGATAATTGGAAGGAACTTGATCATTTGATCGATCTCCCTTGGAAACCTGGAGAGGATGAATGCCACTCCTTCAAAGAGAATGGCGTACCCATCCAATCTACCTCAGGGGAGTTCACTGACAAGAATCGACTTCGCCATCAAATGGATCTAATACCTGACATTCTTTGCAATCGGATAGATCAAGATCTGCTATCTGGCGCTGTTAGAAGGCGTATTCATCCCGAAACGGATCAAATCCCTGTGCATTTTGTGACAGATGCCACAGTGCCATTTGCCGCAGGTGTGCCAGATCATGGGCAACCCAGGACAGCAACAGATCACCGGCACGCAAAGATCCGGCTGGAAGCTCTTTCTCCAGATACCAGTCCGGGTCATCCAGAGACCGGAGCCACGCGACGGAACGGTGCCGCTCATCCTGAAAGAGGCGTAATAGTTCTCTTATCGAGCGATGGCAATATTCCCTCTCCTCGACCCAGTTTTCCGGATCGATGGCGGGCCACTCCTCGCAGGGGTCCTGCAGCAATAACTCGATGCGAGCCCGAAAATCCTCTCTCTCCTCATCGAGAAGATGTCCCAGGATCTCGTTCAAAGACCAGCTATCTTCGTCAGGTCTGAGACTCGCCTGTTGTTGGTCAACGTCTTCACACAGTGCAGTGATCGCAGCGAGACCCCTGGCCAAATTCTCGGCGGCGGTCAAATGGAGCGGGGCCACTGAATCACTCATCGATCTCCCTTAAATAATCTTTCCAGCAGTGAAAGTGCGGCAGATCCATCGGGAGCTACTCTCACCAGAGGCTGATGGTCCAGGATGATCATCTGGCTCGATACCATCTTCTCGAACTGCTGTAACAGTGAATCCCAGAACCCGTCGAGATTGGCAAGAACAATCGGCTTGTCGATGAGATCGAGTTGATTGAGAACCAGTACCTCTGAAAACTCCTCAAGGGTCCCGTACCCTCCGGGCAGTGCGATGGCGCCATCTGCGCGTTGCCACATCTCTCTTCTTCTCTGTTGCATATCATCGGTGATCAGAATTTCGTCCGATGCGCTGTAGGTCAGCCCCTGATCATTGAAAAAGTGTGGAATCACCGAAACCACCCTGGCCCCCGAGTCCGTCGCAGCTTCTGCCAGCACACCCATCGAACCGATATTGCCACCTCCGTAGACCAGTTCGTGACCTCCGCGTCCGATGGAGGTCCCCAGAGACGCGGCATCCTTTCGATAAAGATCATCGGCTGCATCGCTAGATGAACAGTACACCGCAACTCGCACGGCAGCCTCCTTATCGATGGGTTCTGCGAATCCGCCACTGATCGACAGCGACCGCGAGGATGATGATATGCCCGACGATTATTTCCTGAACAAAGTTGGGCCACCCCACTGCAGTACAACGATTTCGCAACACGGCCATCAATAGCGCTCCGGCCAATGCTCCCGTTACCGAACCCTGGCCTCCAGCAAGACTAGCTCCTCCAATGACCACGGCTGCGATGACATCGAGTTCGATCCCAACTGCACTGGTGGGATCGCCGACCGTCAATCTGCCAAATAACATCACGCCGGCAAGTCCCGCCAGCAGTCCAGCCAGGGCGTAAATGGAAATCTTGGTCTGACCGATCCGAATCCCGCACAACCGAGCAGTGAGTTCATTCGACCCGATCGCCACGGTATGACGCCCGAGTACCGTCCAGCGTAACGCCCATGCTCCGAGGATGGTGGTTGCCAGCAACAACCAGGCAGCAGGAGCAAGCCATTGCCCCTCGGCCACCGGCTGCACCCAGTCGGCGATGCCAGCGGTGTAGGACCGACCATCGGCATCTTCGGGTCGCACCGACTCATTGGCAGCCACCCACTTGGCCACTCCCCGGTAAAATCCCATCGTCCCGAGCGTGGCGATGAAGGGAGGCAGGCGCAGCCCGACGATGAGAATCCCGTTGTAGGCACCACAGACCGCTCCGGTCGCCACTCCCGCCAGGACTCCACCGGCAGCACCCCAGCCCGCCTCGACAGCAAGCGCTGCACTGACTCCCGAAAGCGCGATCACTGACCCCACCGAAAGATCGATTCCGGCCGAGATGATCACCCAGGTCATTCCCACGGCAGCGAGGCCCACCACCACCGTTTGCGCCGCCACGAATTGCCAGGTCTGGAGAGTCATCGGCTGGTCCGGTGCGTAAACCTGAAACAGCAACACCACGACCACCACCGCCAAAAACGGAGCAAGCGTTGAGAATGAGTTACGAGGAACCGAGATCTTCATGCCGCTTGTTCCCCTCCAACGGCGCAAACCATCAACGAATGCTCGTCCCACTGGTCGGTCGGGCGTGCAGTTCCGAGGACTCCCCGGTGCATCACCTGAATCCGATCGCAGATTCCCAGCAACTCCTGCATCGACGAAGAGACCACCACCACACCCTTTTGGTTGGCCGCCAGTTCTCCGATCCACCGATACACTTCCGTCTTGGAACCCACATCAATACCCCGCGTCGGTTCATCCAGCAGCACGGCATCCACATCGAGGTGGACCAGGCGCGCAAGGGCAACCTTCTGCTGGTTACCACCACTGAGAGTACGAACCGGTTGGTCGGGACCCCAACTGCGAATCCCGAACTGATCGATCCACACCTCGACCTGTTCTCGTTCCTTCCTGAGTCCCAGGATGGAGAAGAAGTTCCGGGACGAAGCCGCTCCGAGCGTGAGATTGGTGGCCAGGGTCAGATCGGTAGCCAGCCCCTCTTTCTTGCGATCCTCGCTGGCCAGGCCGATCCCTGCGCGGATGCTCGAGGTCGGATCGGGCAGATGGGGCTTCCCGGCAACACGAACCGAACCCGATTCGATGGGGTCGAGTCCATAGATACCTCGCAGTAGTTCCGATCTGCCCGATCCGACCAGACCTGCGATTCCCAGCACCTCTCCACGGTGGAGCGTGAGATCAGCGCACTTAAGAATGGACCGTGTCCGCAGATCGTTGGTCTCGATCAGGACATCGCCTCTTTGTCGCGGTACATCCGGATACATCTCCTCCAGGCGACGTCCGATCATCTGGCTGACCAGATCCTCGGTGGAGGTATCCGAAATGAGACCTTCCCCCACCACCTGGCCATCTCGCAATACCGTCCAGGTGTCCGCAACGCTCTGCACTTCCTCCAGAAAATGAGATATGTAAACCACAGCGCGACCGTCTTTGCGCAATCGATCGATCACCTCGAACAGGTGTTCGATATCCTGCGGTCCGAGACTGCTGGTCGGCTCATCAAAAACGATGACAGGAGCATCATGAACCAGCGCACGGGCGATCTCGACCAGTTGCCGTGCAGCAACGGAAAGCCGTGCCACCGGAGTCGATGGCTGGATATCCACACGACCCAGCAATTCCAGCGAGGAGATGACGCGCGCTCTCATCCGCGCTGGTAAGAAGACTCCACCTCGTGATGGTTCTCTTCCCAGCAACAGGTTCTCTTCAACCGTGAGATCCTCGACAACGGCGAGTTCCTGGTGCACCATCGCGATGCCACCTTCTCGCGCCTGCTGTGGATTGGCCGGAGAAAACAACTCGCCAGCGATGCGAATCGTCCCCGAGTCCGGTGATTCGACACCGCTGAGGATTCTCATCAGGGTCGACTTGCCGGCGCCATTTTCTCCGATCAGTGCCCGTACCTCTCCTGCCTCGACACGAAGATGGGCACCCGAGAGCGCCACCGTCGCCCCGAAGGTCTTATCGACCCCTTCCATCTCCAGAAGTGGAGGCGAAGTCACTCGCCGAGGTACTTCTTCAGGGGCGGGGAGAGCAAATCTCGAATTTCTGGCTGATCGATGTTGTCTCCTGTCACCAGTTTGGCACCGGTGTCGACCAGCGTCTCGACCTTCTCCCCCCTCAACACTGCGAGCGCCGTCTTCACCCCCAGTTCCCCCATCGCAACAGGATCCTGAACCACGAGGCCATGAATCTGGCCAGCTCTCATCCCCTCGATGAGACCGTCGCTGGCATCGAAACCGACCAGGAATACCTTGCCCGCCATCTTCCTGGCTCTCAGAGCCAGTAACATGCCGAAGGTAGCGGATTCATTGGAACAGTAGATTCCGGAGTAATCGCTGTCAGCCTCGAGCAGATTCTCGGCTGCATCACGTGCACTCTCGCGGGTCGACCCCGCATAGCGACCCGGATCGACCACCTCGATGCCACCAGCAGTGGAGAGCACCTCGATGAAACCCTGTTCGCGCTGGGTAGTACTTCCCGAGCCCTCCTGGTAGCGCAGCACCAGCACTCGCCCCTTACCACCGGTCAACTCGAGCATGCGTCGAGCAGCGATCCGTCCCCCCTCGACATTGTCGGTCGCGATGTAGGAAGCAAAATCGATACCCGGGTCTCCCTGGACCCCGCTATCGATGACGATGACGGGGGTACCTCCTTGATGAGCAGCCGAGATGGGAGAAGCGAGTGCTCGGTCGTCGGCGGGTGCGATGACGATTGCGCTGATACCTGAAGCAACAAAGTTTTGCACCAGGTCTACCTGCTGACTCTTGTCGTTCTCGCGCTCCGGTCCACGCCAGACCACCTCGAATCCGCCGATCTCCTGTCGAGCCTTCTCAGCACCGGCGTGAATCGACTTCCAGAACTCGTGGCTAGTACCCTGGGGAATCACCGCGATTCTTGGTATCGCAGAACTGACCCCCGAGGTACACCCTCCTAGGAGCACGGCCAGAAACAGTCCCCCGAACCAGCAGACCAGAGATCGATTGTGCACCGGCAACTCCTCTCGAGAGATCAAGCATCCTCGCCGTGCATCCTGCCGTAGGTCTTGCGACGGTCAAGAGAGGCCCGCTCCCGGTTGAGGCCCGGTCGTGCTATCCTCCCGGCTCGGAAGGAGGCTCGATGCCCGCCAAAGGTCGTCTTGAGGGAAAAAACGCCGTCATCACCGGTGCTGGCTCTGGTATCGGCCTCGCCATCGCTCGGCGATTTGTTGCCGAAGGAGCCCACCTGGCACTGCTCGAGGTCAACGAGGAGAGTGCTGAATCGGCGCGGGCAGAACTCACCGCCGAAGGAGCAACCGTCGAGGCGATCTGCTGCGACGTCTCCCAACGAGACTCGGTTGTCGACGCATTCACCAGGATTGATGAAACCATCGGGACTCCTCAGGTGCTGGTGAACAACGCCGGCATCGCTCATGTCGGCGACCTGCTCGATACAGAGGAAGAAGATCTGGACCGCCTCTACTCGGTCAACGTCAAGGGAGTCGCCCTTTGCTCGAGGGAAGCCGTCCGCCGGATGCTCGATAATTCAGGAGGTGTCATCCTGAATCTCGCGTCGATCGCCAGCCACATCGGTCTCGAAGATCGTTTCGCCTACTCGATGACCAAGGGAGCGGTCTGGACGATGACCCGCTCCATCGCCACCGACTACATGAAGAAGGGGATTCGATGCAATTGCGTCGCCCCCTGTCGAGTACACACTCCGTTCGTGGATGGGTTCATCGCCAAGAACTATCCAGGGCAAGAGAAGGAAAAGTTCGAGGAACTCTCCGCCTACCAACCGATGGGTCGGATGGCCCAACCGGATGAAGTAGCAGACCTGGCCCTGTTTCTGTGTAGCGATGAATCCGCCTTCATCACGGGACATTCCTTTCCCATCGATGGCGGCGTGATGGTGATCTAGGGGGGTCGATGAGACTTTTTCGCTTCGGCGATCCGGGCCAAGAACATCCCGGAGCCGTTCTGCCAGACGGCACACGTGTCGACTGCAGCGGCTGCGGAGAAGACTGGAACGAACAGTTCTTCCAGACGGGAGGACTTTCACGCCTCGCCACATGGCTCGAGCAAAACGGATCCGCTGCTCCCGTCGTCGCCGATGGAACCCGACTGGGAGCCCCCATCTGTAGACCCAGCAAGATCGTCTGCATCGGGCTCAACTACCGCGATCACGCCGCAGAAACGGGAGCAGAACTGCCCGACGAACCGGTGATCTTCTTCAAATCGACAACCGCCATCGGTGGCCCGGATGATGATGTGGTTCTACCTCCGGAAAGTACAAAGTCAGACTGGGAGGTAGAACTCGCGGTGGTGGTCGGGACCGAGATGAGTTACGTCGATCGGAAAACCGCCGCCGGTTCCATCGCCGGCTACTGTCTTCACAACGACCTCTCCGAAAGAGAATTCCAACTCGAGAGATGTGGTCAGTGGGTCAAAGGGAAGTCGTGTAATACCTTTGCTCCTCTCGGACCGGAACTAGTTACTCCCGATGAACTTCCAGACCCCCTTCACCTCGATATGTGGTTAAAGGTCAATGGTGAAACACTGCAGAAGTCAAACACGCGGGAACTGTTCTTCGATGTACCGACCATCCTATCCAGTGTCAGTCAGTACATGACGTTGCTTCCTGGAGATCTGATCTCTACAGGAACTCCTGCCGGAGTGGGTCTCGGTCTCGACCCTCCTCGTTTCTTGAAAGCAGGAGATGTGATGGAACTTTCCATCGATGGTCTCGGCACACAGCGACAGAATGTCTGCCCTTCAGACTAGGAGACCAGGGGACCCAACGTCGACGACGAGATCATGAAGATCTTCAATGAAGCGATCTCCACGCCCTAGTCGCTATCGATATCTGATCAGGGGCAGATGCTCGCCTCGCAGGTCAAATCTCCAGGGGTCGGATCCATGCCGCAAACGCCAGATGGGGCCGGGATGGTGTTGCCCGAACCAAAGAGAACCTGGAGCAATGCGATGGGATCACTGATATCGAGGGAATCATCGTCATTGATATCTGCCGATTGGAGACAGTTCAGACTTCCGTTGGAGAATAGATGCTGAAGAATCGCCACGGCATCGGCGATGTTGACCGATCCGTCATCGCTGGCATCCCCCCTGAGGAAAACCTCCCCTGAATCACAACCAGGAATGCCGGGGAAGGAAGCGGGATCCGCTGTCCAGATCAATTCCATCGAATCCACATCGTCGCAATCGACATCTCCATCGGCATCGAAATCAAAGTAAAAGCCCGCAGCATTCTCGAACAAGGGCAGGCCAGTGCCTGAACCAGAACCCGTAAAATGTTGTTCGAAGCAACTGAAGTCAGTCAGATCCACATCCCCGTCTCCGTCAGGATCGGCTGGCGAAAGATAGGTCTCGATGGGAACACCGGGCGTGAGATCGCGCCCTGCCAGAAATGGGTGATCGAGGGCAAAACGCTGTGTACGGAAGAGGCTGTTGCCGGCAGCAATGGGTGTTCCTTGCGGTCTGGGAATCCCGTTCGAAACGGGAACCTCGTATCGCCAGACGATCTCCAGTTCGGGAGTCACCTCGAATAGAAGACCCGTGGGGCCGTCACAGATGATGGTATTTCCATTGAATAGACGCCTGGTTCCGCTGATGAATCCAGCCTGAAAATTTCCCGGGTCGGGATCACTGTAAATCCAGACCGGTGCTTCAGGTCCATACACCCCATCAACAGACAGATCGTATCCCCCGGTGGAGTTGAGCGGAGGGACGATTTCTAGCACCTCGGAGAAGTCAGGCCCTGGGCGACCAGTGCCGTTATTGAAGATGGTGATGTTCCCCTCTCCTGGAAATCCAGCAGGGATCCACTCGACGCAATGCTGGCCGTAAAGCCACCGATCAGCGGCCGAACCCGAATCGTAGTTTTGCGGATTCCCCCACCGATAGAGCAGATCACCGCCCATCCCCTGGACTCCGCCACTGTGACCGGAAGCCTCGGAGGTGGTGGTACTGTGGTCGATCACCCAGATCTCATCGATGGCCCGCGCACTGATGACGATCTGATCCAGTTCCGGGTGGTAATCGACAGAGTTGCCGTGGAGCCAGTCGGAACCCGCGTTGCCGATCGCGTTGATATCCGCCAGTTCCGGATGATCAGCCACAACGCCGAAGTTTTGCTGGGTGGGATCGAAATCCTGAATCAGATGATCCCACGAATGCCACTGCCAGACGATTTCGCCCGAGTTAGAACCGGTCTGAGCCACCTCGACGATGTGATCCGGCCACAGTTGATTGTTGTTGAGTAGTGACGGATTTCGTCCGGCAGCAATCGCTTCTGCCGCACTCTTCATCTCCCAGGCCAGAACCAGTACGTTTCCGGATGGAAGCATCTCCACATCGTGATGTTGCTGGACCAGGTCATCGGAGTATTGAAACTGCCAGAGAACGTTGCTATCCCAATCCAGGACCTGGAACAGACCTCCCCAGCCGCCGGTATTCATATCAGCAGGAGTGGCAAGCACCTTGCCACTTCGTAGCAGCTTCCCATCTTCGAGCAGGTAGACCGACAACCCAGGTCGATAATTGCTCTGCCAGCTGTGAATGACACGTCCCGCATTGTCGATGAGATAGGTGGTGGTGGAAGTACCCGGTGCCACCAGGGTATAGCCCTCGAACGAATCTGCCGTGCCACCTAACCAACCGATTACCGGATCAGCAGCATGGAGTTGCACCAAGGAAATCAGGAGCAAGCACACCAGTAGCGGGAGTGAACGGGATCTGATTTTTACGATGAGTCTCCCAACCACACCTCTACGCAGTCATTCAGGGACATGAGTTGTACTCGGCGCAATCGAGCACTGTGCCTGACGG
>JBBWWE010000366.1:0-5137 GCA_050256595.1 Planctomycetota bacterium | reverse complement strand
TTTTTGAGTGCGGTCACATCACCAAAACACGTGCGGCCAAATTCAGCTGGCTCACCGTGAACGCTTACGGCCCGGCTTCTTGCGGAAGCTGGTCTTGGGTTTCTTTGTGAATGAGGATCGCTTCCCAACTCTTGATCCCTCTGCAGTCACCAGCGCCCCTTGGTGGTTTCCGATCAGATCGTTACGACCACTCTCGCGCAGCATCTCACGCACGAGGAGGGCGTTCTCTGGCTTCCACCACTGCAACATCGCACGTTGTTTACGCTTGCTACGCATCTTCGTCTCCACGAACACCGGTTTCATGCGGGTCGGATCGATCCCTGTCCACCACATACAGGTGGCAGGGGTTCCCGGTGTTGGAATGAAATCCTGAACCTGCTGGGCCTTTAAACGACGCGCTTCGAGAAACTCGGCGATTCTTACCGCTGCGTCCTGTTCGCACCCGGGGTGACTGGAGACGAAATAGGGAACCAGATACTGTTCCTTGCCCGCTCGTTCGCTAGCTTCCTGAAAGCGGTCCTCAAACTCCAGATAGGTATCCATTCCAGGTTTTTTCATCAGCCGGAGAGTCTCATCATCGATGTGTTCCGGAGCCACCTTCAGATGCCCACCAACGTGGTGAGCCGCAAGATCATCGATGTATTCCTGATCAAGGTTCGCCAGATCCATCCGGACCCCCGAAGCCACGTGAACCATCCGGACTCCGTCAGACTCCCTGACTTTCTTCATCAATTTCTTGACGGGTCCATGGTCAGTTTCTAGAAGTTTACAGATGGTCGGGTGAACACAGGATGGTCGACGACAGCGGTTCTCGATCTCAGGACGACTACAACGCATCTTGTACATGTTCGCAGTGGGGCCACCCAGATCGCTGATGACTCCACGGTAACCCTCGAGCCTCTTGAGATCCTCGACCTCTGCCAGGACGCTCTCTTCACTTCTCGAAGAAACTGCACGACCCTGGTGTTCGGTGATGGCGCAGAAAGTACACCCGCCGAAACAACCTCTCATGATGTTGATGGAAAACTTTACCGTTTCATGTGCCGGAATCTTCTCTCCATCATAAGACGGATGAGGTTCCTTGTTGTAAGGAAGAGCAAAGAGCGCATCCAGTTCCTCGGTCGCCAACGCCTTCATGGGACGATTGACCACCACCGTATGGTCCCCGTGCCTCTGTATCAGTAAAGGAGCAGAATCCGGGTTCTGTTCGCGGTGGAACAGGTGCTGTGCGCGTGCAAAGCGCAGTTTGCTTTCCTCGTCTTGACCTCGGATCTCATCGAAAGAGGGCAACTCGAGGACATCTTCCGGAAGATCCGTTTCTTGTTGCCACCATGGTGTTGCTGCGAGCCATGAAGATTCAGCAAAGAAGTGCGGCCTGCCGTGCTTGCCCACGGCATACGCGGTCCCCGGAACATCCCGGATCGATTCAATCGGTTCACCCGTAAGCAAACGATCGACGATGTCCACCAGCGCCTTCTCCCCCATCCCGTAAACAGCAATGTCGATCCTCGCATCAAGGATGAGAGATCTCTTGACCTGTTCGTGCCAGTAGTCGACATGGGCCAGACGGCGCATCGAGACCTCGACTCCACCGGCAATGATGGGAACGTCTCGGTAGGCCTCACGACATCGCTGTGAATACACGATGGTCGCTCCGTCCGGACGTAACCCGGCGCGGCCTCCTGGTGAATACTGATCGTCGGAACGAGGTTTCTTGTGGGCAGTGTAATGATTCAGGTGGGAATCGAGGTTGCCTGCTGATACGAGCCAGGCAACTCGTGGCTTACCGAATATCCGGAATGGCTCGACCGATTTCCAGTCGGGCTGAGGGAGCATCGCCACACGGTGCCCACGAGCTTCCAGCAACCTTCCGATCACGGCATTGGCGAAAGAAGGGTGATCGACATAAGCATCCCCTGATACCAGGATAAAATCGACGCCATGGATCGACTCATCCAGGGGCTGGTCGGCTGCGGGGAGCCAACCCAGTTCGATGCACTCTTTCCGGGTCATCGGTAAGTAGGGACTCAGATCGGTGCGAGCAGGGGCAACCGTTCCAGTAGTCGGTTGCTGATTCGATCGAGAAGGCATGGGCCTCCACCGCCAGGCGGTTTCATGAGCATGATCCAGGGGAGCGCATTGCGCCTGCCAGGAACAGCCGGGTGTCCGTAATACAGGTCCACTACTGGAGAGTTCCTCAGCACCCAGAACTCCACTTGAGCACCATAACAGGAAACGTATTCTGAATCGAGCAACGCTGGACTTCTGACCCTGACCACCTGAGCATCGCCGCAGGAGGCACCTTGAGCAGCAAGATTCGCAATTGGCAAATCGATGAAGAACGTGCGCTCCAGGCAGAGATCAGAGCACGCCTGGACGTTCCTCACAGACGCGCAAAAGAGATCATCCTCCGTGGCGGGGTACAGATCGCAGGGAAAGTAGTGCTGGATCCTGGCTACCGTCCCAAGATCGGCGATCCGGTCATAGTGAATCCTGAACCGATGAAAATTCGCACTGCTCTACGCAAGAAGTTTGCAGAAGAAATGAAGATCCTGCACAAGGATCGACACATCATCGTCGTTCACAAACCTGCCGGGCTGCTCACCGTACCCACCGACGAAGATGAACACGAAATATGTCTACTCGGAGAGATCTCCAGAAAACTCCGCAAAGAAGGGGAAAAACGACCCTCCCTCTTCGTTGTCCAGAGACTCGACCGATACACCAGTGGAGTGCTCGCCATCGCCAGAACCACGGATGCTCAGGATCTCCTCAAGCAACAGCTGAAGAACAGGAAAGTGGAACGCAGGTATCTCGCCATCTCACAGGGAAGATCGAAACTGGATCAGGGGATTTGCCGGCTTCCCCTGTTCGAGGACCCCCGTTCGTTGAAGATGCGCCTTGCTCGCAAGGGGGAAGAAGGGAAAGAAGCCGTTACCCGGTGGAAGATGATGGAGTTACGGGGCGAGCATTCACTCATCGAGGTACATCTCGAAACAGGACGCAGAAATCAAATCCGTGTCCATCTCGCAGCCGTTGGATTACCCATCATCGGGGATTCGAGATACGGGGTCTCTTCTCCGTGGATCAGCAGGCCTGCTCTTCACGCAGATAGCCTCGCTTTTTTCCATCCCATCACCATGCAGGATCTCTCCTTCCAGGTTCCACTGCCGCAAGATATCGAACAGGCATGGCAGGCAATTCAACCATCTTCGTAGAAATGAAATTCGTACTTTCGCCGTCTTCCGGAAGCGATTATCATGAATCATCCGCCATCAATTAGCCTGACCGCAGGTGATGTTTCGATGGGGAGGCGCCGTGTCTTCAGGAGTATTCAAGAAATACGATTACAGTGATGTCGTGGCTTCGATCGCCTGGCCTTTGATTGCAGTCTTGATCTTCGTCTGTGCTTTCATCCACACGCCCATTCTTTGCGCTTCTCCTCCCACCGGTGACGATTACGCATCTTCAGGTGGAGATACAAATGGCGATGGAGCCGTGGATATCGGGGACGCTATCCATTTACTGGCTCACCTTTTCAACGGAGGAGATGCTCCGGCGGCTTGTCCCTCTGTCGGAATCAACTGCCCCAATCCCGGTGGAGATGCAAACGGGGACGACGTAGCCGACATTGCAGATACTATCTGGATCCTCGCATATCTATTCGATGACGGTCCGGAACCTGCAGCCTGCCCGTCAATGGAGCCGACAGAAAATCCAGAAATCCCTGCGGTTTTCGTTTCTGAAGGAACCAATGCCCAGGGGTATGAAGAATTTTTGCACCCATCGACCGGAATCCTGTTCGTGAAAATCCCGTCGGCAGCGTTCTCGATGGGAACTACTTCAGAACTCGATGCTCCCTTCAATCCGGGTGTAGATGAATCGCCGGTACACAGCGTTACCCTGAATGCATTTCTCATCGCCAAGACCGAAATCACCCAGCAACAATATGCGTCAGTCGTTGGTTCCAACCCTTCGGCTCATGTTGGAGACGACTTACCGGTAGAGCAGGTCACCTGGAACACGCTTCACGACCCCACTGGTTTTCTGGAGTTGACCGGGTTGAGTCTCCCGACCGAAGCACAGTGGGAGTACGCCTGCAGAGGTGGCACGATGGGACCTTTCGGCGGCACCGGTGTCCTCGATGAGATGGGTGCATATCAGGACAACTCGAAGGGGGAAACCTCACAAGTAGCACAGTTCAATCCAAACGGATTTGGGCTTCATGACATGCACGGCAATGTATGGGAGTGGGTCGAGGACTACTACAGTGCAGATTTTTATGGCGACCCCTGTGCCTCCGATCTCGATCCTCTCAATGGCTCCGGTGTGCTGGAACGCGTTGTCAGGGGTGGCGCATACAAC
Organism: Planctomycetota bacterium; assembly: GCA_050256595.1. Taxonomy (GTDB): domain Bacteria; phylum Planctomycetota; class UBA8108; order UBA1146; family UBA1146; genus UBA1146. The sequence goes on along the minus strand of JBBWWE010000366.1, from coordinate 772 downwards.
AGCGGTGCAACGACCTGTCGTAGCGCCAATCGATACTTCTTGATCCCGCTCGGGCTCACCAACGATTCGGTCGGATTTCGTGTGGCTTACACGCTTGACTGAGAGCATGCCGTCAGAATTTTGCGAAATGTCAGATTGATCCGCTCGCCTGGAGAATTCTTGCCTCTTCTTCGAGGAATCGAATGCTGCCAGTATTCCTGGGTCCGGCCTTCCATGATGAGAAGCGATCCTGGCTCGAGTTGAATCGTCACCGGATCGATATCTTTGCGCTTTCGGTGCCTCAGACGAAAGTCACGAGCCGATCCAAGGCTGACAGATGCGATGCAGGGATTCTCACCCAGTTCTGGTTCGTCATCGCTATGCCATCCCATCGCATCGTTGCCGTCTCGATATAGATTTCCGAGAACTGAATTGAACTCCAGATCATCGCGAAATTGTTTTAACCTGTCGCGAATTTCCTGCAGAGCGGAAGTCCACGGCCGAGGCAGATGCTCGCTACCTGAATATTGATAATGGGCACCGGGATCGCCATGCCATGCCTCGAGCCGGGGAATCCGATGTTCTTTCCCGAAAACCGTCACAGACCCCTGGTGCCAGGCGAGTTGCCCGTGGAGGTCCTGACGCAACCGACGCTCGCAATGTGAATCCAGAAAACCAGGTAGATAGAAAATAGAGGCATCCGGTAAGTAGGGTGCCATACCAGTGATCCCCACGAATCAACCGATCTACAGCGATGCCCCCGAACTCAAGTCAATTGGCTCAAGCGTGTCTG
>JBBWWE010000365.1:0-2958 GCA_050256595.1 Planctomycetota bacterium | reverse complement strand
GACCAGTTGCTCCACTTCATGGGGAGAAGCATCCGGCAACTCTGTCTGCACGGTCAGTGTCGGATAGGTGATATCGGGAAGCAGTTCGAGAGGTAATCGACCCAGGGAGAGGACTCCGAAGGTCACTGCGGCGATGGTGATCATCGCAACGGTCACCGGTCGGCGGATGATTCCCTTCAGCCACTGCTGCATCGGTCACTCCTCATCCGGACGACATCACCCGCCTGAAGATCCGGATCCACCGGAATCAGTGGCCCCCGACGACTCCGGTTTGGTTTCTCCGGTCGCATCCTGTCCAGTTCCAGGAGGGTCCTGTTTGCGTCCCTCAGCAGTTGCTGAATCGAGGCGTTCCACCGTCAAGGAATCGACCTGGACGGGAATCTCGCGATAGACGGTTACCTTGTCTCGATCCTGAAGATCATCGAGACCCTGCACCACGACCCGATCTCCCAGCACCAGGCCTTCTTCGATGACGATGATGGATTCGTTCTCGTATCCAGTCACCACTTCGATCTCCTGAACCGTTTCGCCATCTTCGAGCAATCGGAAGATCCTTGACCGGCCATTGCTACTGAGGAGTGCAGCTCTAGGCACCACGATGCGGTTCTCAAGGATACGCGTGATGATATCGACGTGAACGAATGAACCGGGTCGCAGGAGCACCGCCGCATCGGGAAATCTGGTCAGCACCTCTACCGTCAAACTCTCCCTGTCGACCACCGGACTGATTCTCTCCACGACCCCTTCGGCCAGGACCGGGCCATCGCTCTCGGTACGCAGTGCGCAGCGTTGGCCCAGTTCGAGATTTTCAATTTCACTCTCGGGAAGATGAAGGCGAACTCGCAGCGGTTCGAAGTCTGCGAATGCGAACAGTTCATCACCGACCCGTACGTACTGCCCCGGCTCGATGCGACGACGGATAATGATTCCGTCGAACAGTGCTTCTGGTTGTGAATGTCCAAGATCGATGAGTGATCGAGCGTGACTTGCTTCGGCCTTGCGCAGGGCAAATTGGGCATCTTCGAGTTCCTTGGTCGTCCCGGCTCGGGTTTTTGCCAGGCTTTCCATTCTCGCCAGCCCGGCCTCCGCTTGCTCTTTCTCGATCCGGGCGACCCGTTCCGAGATCCGCAACTCTTCCTGGTCGATGGCGCATAGAACCTTGCCTTCCTCGACCAGTTGCCCTTCCTCGACCGCGACGGAATCGACGCTTCCTTCAACACGCGAGAGGAGAGTGACTTGTCGTTCCGGTTCGAGAATTCCACTGCCTCGTACCCGTTCCCGGATCACCGCGAGCATCGAGGAGGTCACCTCGACCGGCACAACTCTCCGCTGGGCAGACCCCTCCAGGCCATAACTGAACCCGGAGTTGCCATTATTACTGACTGTAGATCTCTGGGACATTCCGTTACCACGAGAGGAACGGTCATCTCCGACGGGATAAAGGCCGTGAGCGAACCAACCGATGACCAGCAGGCAGACCGCAGCTATGAGCCGAGGAATCCAGCGTTTCATCATCCGTTGCTCCCTTCACATTCAGGGCAGGTGCAGTTCATTCGCAGACGTTCAAAGGTCCAGATCCCGGTGCTATGGCCATCCGAAAAACGGAGGTTCAGACCATATCTCCCGGTCGGATCGAAACCAGTGCAATGCAAATCCACCGGCAGTGTAGCCGGATCGAGGATCGGTTCTCGTGACCATTCATCGACACAGGCGGCACATTCACAACTTTCTCGCAAAGATCGATGAGAATAGAGACTCTCGTGTCCATCCCCCCATACGATCAGCAAGGTGGCCGGCTCGAGTATCTCCACCAGGTCAGCCTGGGTATTCAAGGAATGTATCAAGTTGGTGAACCTCCCGACCTGACATGAACCAGGATTGTACCTGTGGAAGTGTTTTTCCACACTCGAAGCACTACGAGAGTCGCCGAAATGTGCTGTTGAGTAAAAGGCGTGAGCCCCCCCCGGAAATAGGGTCAATCGCCGGAGAGGGCCGATTTGGAAGGCTATGTGAACCTTTTCCTCCTGAAATACCGAGAGGCACTCAGGAGGAAAAGGTGGACCGGAGAGAGGTACGCCGCGTCAACTTCGGGGAAAACCACTCCACGGGCTCGACAACTCCCCAACTCTCTCCGGCCGTCGAACCGCCGACAAACATACTTTGTACTATATAAAATGTAAAGCATATTTTATCCGCTTCCCCAAACCCCTCCCTGTGGTCAGGTTGTGCAATGGTTGCTGACCGGGGCAATCCAGAGTTCCTTGCCGCACTGAGCACCCTGGACGACACTTCCGGCACCGGAGGCCGATGAATCAGAACGATCCCAGCACCTTCAAAAAGTGGCTACTCGGTCTTCAAGACCGCATCTGTATCGCCCTTGAGGCTGAAGATGGTTCGGCCCGTTTCGAGACCACCAGTTGGCACCGGGATGAAGGAGGCGGTGGCGAAAGCCGCTTGCTCAGAGACGGAAATCTGTTCGAACAAGCCGGTGTCAACTTCTCGGTAGTCAACGGCGACTCCCTGCCCCCCGCCGCCACCGCCAGCAGAGCAGATCTGGCAGGCAAGAGTTTCGAAGCGATGGGGCTCTCGCTGGTGCTTCATCCAAGAAACCCGCACGTTCCCACGACCCACATGAACGTACGTCTCTTTCATGCCCACAACGAAGGTGTAGACCCGGTGTGGTGGTTCGGTGGCGGTTTCGATCTGACACCTTACTACCCACACCTCGAAGATGCACAGCACTGGCATCAAACGGCTCGAGCAGCACTCGAGCCTCACGGCACCGAACTCTATCCGCGTTTCAAGGAATGGTGCGATCGCTACTTCTACCTGCCTCACCGCAACGAAACCCGTGGTGTCGGAGGAGTTTTCTTCGATGATCTCAACGAAGGTGGATTCGAAGCTTCGAGGGCCATCACATGTTCTGTCGGAGAGGCTTTCCTCGATGCGTATCTACCC
>JBBWWE010000364.1:0-5766 GCA_050256595.1 Planctomycetota bacterium | reverse complement strand
CAGATCAGGAGCCCTTTCGTGCGTGCACGATGATGACCGGGGTGCCATCGGACAGCAGCAACTCGACTCCCGCTGGCATCTGGATGTCCTTGGCCCGGATCACTCCATTGGCTTCGAGATGCTCGATCTTGATGGACATCGAACTTTCGAGGTTGGCAACTTTCCCGCGCACAGGAACATGGTGATAAGCGATATCAAGGGTACCGCCACCGGAAACGCCTTTCGGGATCCCGGTGGTGACGATACTCATCGTGGTCTCGACGATGTCGTCAGGTTTGACCCGGGATAGATCGGCGTGGATGGTGTGATCACTGAAGGTGTCGTACTGCACTTCCTTGATGATCCCGGTTTCGGAGTTGCCATCGAAATCGACCTGGAATAACAGGTGATGATCCTCGAGTGCTCTGTAGAACTCGACGGAATTGACAACTACGGCGGTGTTGGGTTTGTTGGCTCCGTAGATATTGATTGGCATCAGGCCTTCTGCCCGGAGTCTACGCGAGGCACGAGAACCGATTTCCGATGCTTGGCGAGCACGGCCCTTCATGACGAAATTGTCCATCTTCTCATCACCTTCCAGTATCCACCAAGCTCCTGAACTCCAGTTACAGACTGCTGCGCCCGATTAACGCTGATTTGTGGATCTTCCGGATCGCGTTGGCGAACGCGGGGGCACACGACAGTATTGATACCCTATCATCGGAAATTTTTCCGTCCACGGGAATGGTGTCGACAAATGCAAACTCCTGGGCCGGCGAACCCATCAATCTCTCGACCGCCGGGCCACACAGTAATGGGTGAGTACAGGCCAGTGAGACCGATTTGGCACCCTTCTCGAGGACGATATTGGCTGCGGCCGTGATCGATCCGCCGGTCGCGATCACATCGTCAGCAAGGATTGCGTTGAGACCATCGACATCGCCGATGACAAATCCGATCTCGATTTCCGTACCGCTCACTCTTCTCTTGTCGACCGTAGCCAGACGAGCGCCCAATCCTTTGCTGTAAGCGCGAGCCATCTTGATGGCTCCGACATCAGGACTGACTACGACGAGATTCTCCATATTCTTGGCTTTGAAATGCTCGATGATGGACGCTCCGGCGTAGACATGATCAACAGGTATGTCAAAGAAACCCTGTATCTGTTCGCAATGCAGATCCATCGTCACGACGCGGTCGGCGCCGGAGGTGACGATCAGGTTGGCCACGAGTTTGGCAGAAATGGGCACACGAGCGCCCTGTTCCCGTCGATCCTGTCGGGCATAGCCAAAGTAGGGAATGACAGCAGTGATCCGTGCTGCAGATGACCGTTTGACGCAATCAATCATGACCAGCAACTCCAGCAGGTTTTCGTTCACCGGAGGGCAGGTGGACTGAACGATGAAAACATCTTTACCGCGTACGTCTTCACCTAGCGAAACGGAAATCTCTCCGTCCGGAAATCGGTCTACCTCAGCACGACCAGGTTCCAGGCCCAGTTCTGAGCAGATATCTGCCGCTAGAGCATGATTCGAGTTGCCATTGAGAACGACCATGCTGTCAGAGAGTTGCGGGGTCATCGGATTCCTCTTTCGTCCTCACAGATTTCAGGGATTGAATCATCTTTGCGCTTGATCTTGCGAGCAGGAACGCCAACTACCGTAGAACCGGGTTCGACGTCCTGTCCTGGCGGAACTACGGCACCTGCGCCTACTGTTGCATCGTCACCGATATTAGCGGGAGCAACTATGACGCTGCCGCTGCCGATAAAAGCACCGGATCCGATGCGGGTCGGAGACTTGACCTTGCCATCGTAATTGGCAACGACAGCTCCAGCACCGATGTTTGCGTTCTCGCCGACCGTTGCGTTGCCGAGATATGCCAGATGCTTGGCACGAACACCCTGTTCGAGGGTGCTATCTTTGATCTCGACGAAGTCCCCCACCTTGACGTTATCTTCGATGACTGTGCCTTCTCTGAGATGGGCAAAGGGACCGATTTCGCATTGGCTGCCGATCTTGACGCCACGACGGATGACCGTCTGCGGGTGGATGATCGTATCGCTACCAATCTCCACGTCGAACTCGATCCAGGTCGTGACCGGATCGACGATGGTGACTCCCTCTGACAGCAGATACGACTGGAGTCTGTCCTGCAGGACTCTCGAGGCGCGCGCCAGGCCGAGCCGATCATTGACTTGCAGGAACTGCTGGTTTCCCGCAGCTGACCAGGTCGAAACGGCAATGCCAGCATCGATCAACATCTCGACAAGCCGAGTGAGATACGACTCTTTCGAGGGGCTTTCACCACCGAGGTCGGTTTTGACCATCTCATCGAGAGTGGATTGAACGCGCGGAGCATCGAACGAATAGATGCCAAGATTGACCTCTTTGATCTCCTGGACCGACGTGTCCGCATCATCCTGTTCGACGATGCGTTCGATGGCGCCTTCGGAGCAACGAACGATTCTCCCCATGCCTGCAGGATGTTCGACCTCACAGCAACTGATGGTAAACGCTGCGTCGCAATCACGATGAGATTGCATCAGCAAGCCGAGTTCGCCTGGATCCAGGTCGGGAAGGTCACCGTTGACCACCATCACATCGTCATGGCGCGGCTGTTGCTGGTCGAGAGCGCAAAGAAGTGCGTGCGCGGTTCCCAGTTGCTCCTTTTGCTGGACCAGGCAGATGTCCTGATCAGCGAGATGGTCAGAGAGTTTTTTGGCGTCATGACCAACGACCACGATGAGGTCATCGGCTCCCGCTGCGCGAATATTTGATATCACACGATCGATGATCGTTACCCCGAGAACCTTGTGAAGGAGTTTGGGCAAACTCGACTTCATGCGGGTCCCTCGTCCTGCTGCCAGGATGATGGCAGAAAACTTCTGATCCATCGGGATTCCTATCGTGTTCGCTTGCACGTGCGCAAAGCCTACCCAGGCCTCGCAATCCGTATCAAATCTATGGTTCAGATTTACAACAGAGCGCCGCTGCAGGACTGAATACTGGAAATGGCTACCCGGCGAGGACTCGAACCTCGAATGACTGGACCAAAACCAGTTGTGTTGCCAATTACACCACCGGGTAGCAATGATCTACTTGACCAGCCGTACCGACTGGCTGCGTATCAGTTCGCGACCTCGCTCACCGTTTAGGATTCTATCCGCGCAGTCGAAGTAGGGTCAATCGCAGTCAGAGAGTTTCGGGCGATCGGATCGGGTGTGTCGATCTCCCCCACTCGAGCAAGGGAGGGATCAGATACCCTGACCAGGACTCCCAGGCAGGGTCCTGGGGGTCCAGTTGTTCGAGAGGTTGCCAGCACCCCTCCATCCGGTCCGTCTCCCGGATGGCCGGCATGTGATCGAGTTCAGCGACCACCGCAAGCCCCAGATGAACACTCCCGACCTCCGTTTCGTCGTCATTGATCCAGCCGATCATGTGGAAACCAAGCGGCGCGCGCTGGAGCAAGATCTCTTCGGCAAGTTCACGGTTCATTCCCCGGATGAGCAGCGGGTCGGTGCCGGCGGGCTCGGGATTGACGTGGCCACCGACACCGATCGATCGACGATGGTGAAGACGCGATTCACCCTGGGTCGACAATCTGCGCAAGGACAGGATCTGGCCATTGCAGTGGAGTGCGATGTAGGGGATCACCTGTTTCCACTCCGGGTCATCCTCGACCTCATCTCTGGGGCGGAACGATCCTATCGGTTCGAGATCAGAACAACTCAGGTACAGATCGCCCTCATCGGGCAGGAACCCCTGGAAGTGGCCGAGTCGTTGTTCCATGTCCACTCGGGGGATTCCCCAGACCTGCTCGATCGTCGATGGGTTCAAGAACACCTCTTTCTCGTGCCAAGGGTGTGAGATCTGTTACAAAAATAGGTCAGCGGAAAGACCGACACCAGAGGCCACACTCACCTCGGAAAATCGATACAATGCCGGGGAAGGAGACACCCGATGCAATACTCCGGGCTGCTCACCGCCCCCCGGGTCGTGATCTGGCTACTGATACCGGTATCTGCCATCGAGGCCCAGTCCTCGGGTTCCGCAGCGCGGCTCGAACCGGCCAAGATCGAACTGGGAAATGTCGGACACGGCCACAAGCAAACGATCCAGTTCTCGGTGGTCAATCAGACCAAGGGTGAAATCACAATCGAAAAGATTCGCCCCACTTGCGGCTGTATCAAAATGCTGCCGCATGATCTCAGGACGCCACTGGGACCAGCCGAGACTCGCGGTTTTCGCGCCGAGATTTCGCTGGGAAGAGGCTGGGGCGCGTTTCACAAGAAAATCGAGGTGTCGATTCTGGGTCAAGGCAGCTTATTTCTCCCCGTCGATGCCTGGTTTCACCCGGATTTTCGAATCTCCGCCCTGGATATGGTTTTTGCCACCGCAGGTGCTGTACAGATTCCGGAATCGACAAGAACCATCGAGATCATCAACAAGACCGGTGGCGACGCGCCCGAAATCACGAAATTGCGCACCGAAGATCCGCTCTGGCAAGCACGCCTCGTCAAGACCCTGGCAGATCGTTGCGTGATCGAGGTGACCGCATCTTCACAGTTTCCGACCGGCCGGATCGTCGGAAAGGTCCATGGCCTGTGCAATGGCTTGCCTTTCATCATTCCACTGCGAGGACGATCCTTCGAGCACGTGATCTACGAACCTCAGGCATGGAATCTCAAGCAGGTTCAAAAATCAGGCTTTAGCGCCCAGATTCTGCAACTCCGCCGAGCCGATGGAAAACCGCTTCGGGTGCTATCGTCGCGAGTGGATCTATCCAGAACCCTGCCCGGGCTCGATATCTCTGTCACTCAAAAGGTGCTCGATGACGGTTCCGTCCAGTTACAAGCTTACATTGCCGAGCCAATTCCCCTGAAACCGGGCAGTTTTTTCGGTAAGATCACCCTTTCGCTGGACTCGAAGGACGAGCATCAACTGGTCATCGACTTGTTAGGATTGGTCCGAATCGGAAGGCCAAAGCCATGACGCTGGAAGCTCAGGAGATCGCCGATCGTCTCGGAGGAGTACTCGAGGGACGTTCCGAAATCTTGATCGATTGCGTGCGACCTCCGGAAACCGCTGGGGACGGCGATCTGGCATGGATCGCTGACAATCGCAGCGTGCCCACGGGCATCGCGGCTTCCGCAGTGCTGGTTGGCCCGTCGCGTCCGAGCGAGGAACTGCTCGATGTCCCGGCCATCATCCGTCATGACAACCCACAAGAAGCCTTTGCCCGGGCGATCTTGTTGCTTCATCCGGAACCTGATCCACCCTTTTCCGGAATCAGTGATACCGCACGAGTTCACCCCGATAGCAAAATCGCCGAACAGGTGACCATCGGTCCAGGAGCCTACATCGATGCCGCTGTCGATATTGGAACTGAATCTGTAATTCACCCGGGAGTGGTGATGTTCGGTCCTTGCCAAATCGGTGCCGGCGTCACACTTCACGCCAACGTTGTGATCTACGGCAACACACACATCGGTGAAGGCACTGTCGTTCATGCCGGCACGGTCATAGGAGGTGACGGCTTCGGATACGCTCCTTCCGAACAAGGCGCGCGGAAGATCCCTCATCGAGGTGGAGTTCGAATCGGCAGAGACGTCGAGATCGGCAGTAACTGCGCCATCGATCGCGGCGCGCTCGAGGAAACTGTTATCGGAGAAGGTTGCAAACTCGACAACCTGGTCCACATCGCTCACAACGTAGTCATCGGCCCGCACAGTTTCTTTGCTGCGCAGGTCGGAATCGCAGGGTCTTCAAAGATTGGCCAGGCTTG
>JBBWWE010000363.1:0-4492 GCA_050256595.1 Planctomycetota bacterium | reverse complement strand
CCTGCGTCGCCCCTCTTTTGGTTCCTGGGTCGAGGTGTTGCTGCGACACGGTGCGCGTGATTCCGATCGTGATTCGAATGGCCTCGGACCTGCCGGAATGCTCGATGACATCCGAGAGTTGCTGATCACTCCACGGCTCGAGTTCGGACAACTGGTCAAGGAACTTGCGGGTCGCGGCACAGGAAAGGCACTTCCCTGGAAAGATACCATCGAACATCTGCCTCCTTACCGAAACGACTTCATCGGTCACGCCGGTTTTCTGTCTGATGGTCATTACGAGAATACTGCGCCTCTGTTCGAGGCGGCCACCGCAGCACTGCTGGAGCAGATGAGCCAGTGGTCGCAACAACTGCGGGTGCATGATCTCACCGAAGAAGGAACGGCACTGAATCTACAGGGTCTGGAGGCGGCTCAACCTGCGCAACAACCTCCCCCGCAGGAGGTTGATCCGGGTGAGTGTTACATCTCTCGGCCCGACGGAAATTTGCTGGTCGTGCTGAGCGAGATGCTCCACTACCAGGACGACATCGCTTATCTCTTCGACCGAACTCCCAGGGAACGGCGCACCGAGTTCATCGACTTTGCATCAGGTCAGAGATCACGACGAGACGGTACAGCACTGCTCGAGTCCATCTTCACCGAGAATCTCAGCATCGAGGCGGCAGAGGGAAGCTCTGCCGAGGTGGTCACGGGTCGGATCTCGATTCGAGGTCATGCCCTGCGCGACAATATCACGATGGGCGAGAAACTGTGGGTGCGCGTGGTTCTTGGGAACCGCTCTCCGGTATCTGCTCGATGTAGCATTCAGTTACCGGAGTGCTCTGGCTGGCGCTGGAGCGAAGATACCATGCCCGAGCAGAAAGAGGTCGGTGCCGGAGAACGGGCGGTGTGGCTACTCGGTGCAGAGCCTCTCCACAGCGGAACCATCGCTCCTCCTGTCGTCGAGATACTTTCTTCCTTCGATGCGCGCCCGGTGACGGTAGAGCCGGAAGGGCCCATCCGGATTCGCGATGCCGATCCGATGCCGCTGGTCGGTAGAGAAGATCTGCTCGGCTCGGTGCTCGATCATCTCGATCCCCATGTGCGTCCCGGTGCGACCACGCTCATCGGTGGAGCCGAGGGACAACGAACCGGTGCCTTCCTGGCAGAACTATCGCGGCAGGTTCGCCATCGCGGAGTCCGAGATGTTCAGGGCACATTCCGCGGAGCGGCGGGCCAGCCGTACAAGGGTTTCCAGGATCTGTTACGGGAACTCCTGGGTGTGTCATTACTGGAAACAGATGACCTGGATCTTCGTGAAACGGCGGCCCAGACGCTCGAGGAATTACTCGGCGAGGACGTTGCTGCGATCTCTTTTTTCCTCGACGAACTGACCGGGGAAGGGTCGCTGGAGCAGACCTCGGAACAGATGCGCTCCTTCTGGTGGTACCGGTTGCTCGCCAGTGCTGCGCGCGAAGCGCCGATATTCGTTGCCATCGATGATCTGGAAAAAGCGGATGCCGATTCAGCACGACTTTTCACCGGTCTGATTGCCCGCTGCGTCCAGGATCGTGTGCCGATCCTGTTCGGGGCCTGCACCGAGCGCGGAGAAAATGATCGAACCGATCGTCCCGAGGGATGGGGCGGAGAGGTCCCGTTACAGATTCTGGACGTCAACCCGATCGATCAGAGCGCTGTCGAGGAGTTGCTCGATCTGGCCTATCCATCGGCACCTTTCCGTGACGACATCCCCTGGTTGGCCTCCTCTTTGACCGAACGAGCTGCCGGCAACATCGGTTTTGCCATCGATCTGGTCCGGACTCTCGGTCCCACCGGAAGTGGAATCTTCACTCCCCTGTCGGAGGGTCACTGGCAGATTGCCGGAGACCCGCCGCGCCGGGAGGAGTTCTCGGAAAAGTTGCCTGCGCGCCGTAGCGACCTTTTCGCCGAGTCGATCTCCCGTTTTCCCGACCAGCAGGCTGAAGTGCTGGAGACCGCAGCATTGATCGAGGGCGATATCCCGGTCGAGGTGCTCGAGCGACTCTATGGCGATGCAGATCTACTCGACGATACGCTCGATCGATTCGAGACCGACGGACTGGGTGAAGCGGTAGATTCCGATCTGACCCTCTACCGTTTTCGAACCGAATCGGCACGAGCCGCAGTGATCACCGTGTTCGAGGGACGCGGTCGTCGTGCCGCGTTACGCCGCCGTCGAGAACTGGCCAAGGTGCTGATTGAACTTCAGGGCGATGTCGCCGAACGGGCCGGGCCCATCGGTCGATTGCTGCTCGAGGCGGGTCAGGGAATCCAGGCGGTCGAGTATCTACTTCCTGCTCTGGAGCGGCGACTACAGCAAGGCCGCTACGTCGAGGGCAAGGAACTGGCTGAATCGATCGAACGTGCCTCCTCCGATGGTGCGGTCCTGTCGCAGGAGGATCAGGGCAGTTACCTGCTCAGTGCCGCTCGGGTTTTCGTCAAACTGGGGGACCAGGATTCTGCTGAAAAGTATCTGCTGCGGATCGGCGCTGATTCTGGCGACGAAATCTATTTGCAGAAACAGATCCTGCACTCGGAGATTTGCGACCGAAAAGGGTATGCGGAGGATTCGATCCGGATCCTGGAAGAGTTGCGTGAGGCGGTGGAGCGATCGGGAACCAGTCAGATCGCGCAGAAGTTCCAGATCAATTTTGCCCTGGCACTCGCCAAGCAAGGTCGTCTCGATGAAGCGGTCGACGAATATCTCAAGGGGATTCGCATCGCCGAGGAGATGGATGACGAACTGGGCCAGGCGCGGTTGCTCGGTAACCTCGGCAATATTCGTCTTCGAATGAGAGAGTTCGATGCGGCCCGCGAGAATTACTCTCGGTCGATGGAGATCTTTCATCGGCTCGGTCTCCTGGACATGGAGACGATCATCCGGGTGGGGTTGGCCAGCGTTGATTTCTACCAGGGTCATCTGGAGCAAGCGGGGGGGATATACCGCGAAGCGATCAATACCTATCGGTTGATCCAGAACCGCATGGGACTGGGCAGAAACTACCGAAACCTGGGTGAGGTGGAACGTTTACTGGGGCGCTTCGATATAGCTGCCGATTGCTACCAGCGCTCCATCGAAGTGCGACACGCCATCGGTGATCGTCTGGGAGAAGCTCGCAGCCACTTCGATCGGGTCGACATCCATGCGGCGATGGGTGACTGGCAAGGTGCCTCCTCTGCCAACGACGCGGGACTGGCCATCGCTCACGAGGTGAAAAGTGCGGCGTTGATTCGAGAAGGCCAGATCCGCGAGGGGCTCAACCAGCTCTCGGCGGGAAACGATCCCGAGGCGGTCGATCTTTCGCCACTGGCCCAGATGGTGGAGGAGCGTGAATTGGACTCGTTGGTGCTGTGGAACACCCTCTATTGTCGGCATCGGCAGTTGAGTGGCGGGCAACTCGATGCGCAGGAATTCGGCAAGGTTCGAGACGTTCTGGAACAGTGCGAGGGACTCGCCTTCTCGAGACAACGATGCCTGCTCGGGGCCTCCCTGGCACTGGTGGCACCCGATCGGGAACGAGCTCTCGGAGTGCTGGCGCCGATTCTCGATGAACAGGAATTGCCCCCCGGGGCCCCTCTCGACATGGTCATCTCGGCTCGCGCCAGTCTTGAGGAGGACGGATCGCAAGAACGCGAAAAGTGGGAAGAACGGGCGGTTGTGGCCGTTGAGCAGCGTGCAGCGCGAATTCAGCGGGCATCGGACCGTAGACGCTTCCTGAAAGCCCGCCTCGGCCGTATTTAATGCCCTGCAGGGATAAAAAATACTCAGAACTCACCTGTCCGGTTCCTTTCAGGAATCGGATCTGACCGTACAATGCTATGTGGAGGGCTTTTCCGCCTGTCCGCACCGCCCGTGTGAATTAGCCGATAGGCCCTTTTGGAGGGCGTTTACACGCTTTCGGTGCGATTTTCGGAAGATCCAGTCCATGGGGGAAATTAAGGGTTGGTTCGGGGTTCGCCCCGGGGAGGATTCAGATGAGGACGCAGAGCCTGTCTCTTGTGTCTCTACTGACGTGTGTGCTGCTGGCCGGGTCGGCCTGGGCAGATGACGTCATCACGGTCGGAACCACCGCCGCTCAGCCGGGTGAGGTGGCGATTCTCGATGTCACCATCGAGAACGATGTCCCCATCGTGGCGTTTTCCTTCGGTTTGCTTCACGATCCGGCGGTCCTCCAGGCAGTGACGATGCAGTATGCCGGACCCGTGGCAGCTGATTTCGTCGGTATCGTCACGACGGTCGATGGTCTCGCCATCGGTGTCCTCATCGATTACGAACTTCAGCAAGTCATTCCGGCGGGCGGACCTCGCCTGGTGGCTCTGGCCATCTACGATGTCGATCCTGTAGCGGTGGCTCCGTTCGGGGCGGTCACCCCGGGAAGCACTGGTAATCCACCGATTGATCCCGAGTTCACCGATCCAACCGGCGGCCGGATCACCCCGGATCTGGTTCCAGGGGGTGTTCATGTCCTGGGAC
>JBBWWE010000362.1:0-2465 GCA_050256595.1 Planctomycetota bacterium | reverse complement strand
CGCGAGCCGATGCCCACACGATGGTCGCCAGCAGCGAGGGACTGCCCGCGCAGACGAGTGAAATCGATCATCTGGGGTTATCCACAATCAGTTCCGACCTGATCGCGCCCGTGCGACTCATCGATGCCGCCATCGCCATGGAGACGCGCCGGGTTCACCATCAGGAGGTCGGAAATGGTCCCATCGATCTGTTCTTGCTCGAGGTGGTCCGTTTCCACCTGCGCCAGGACCTGCTCGTTGACGGCCTGCCCGACGCGGCATTGCTCCAGGCGGTAGGACGGCTGGGCGGCTCTCTCTACTGCGATACCGCAGCTCCCTTTACCATCGATCGTCCAGGTTAATCGCCCGCTGCGACAGGTTACGCCCCTCGAATAGGGCCGGTATCCTCTAGCCGTGGCGTGCGACCGCTTCCGCGGGGGAAAACCGGGTCGAACCGGTGCGGGGAAGTCAGGAAGTTGGACGCCATCTCTTCCCGAAGATGGGAGCAAGGGTCCATGCCACACCCTTCATCGATCATCCGTAACGGAACAGACTTTTCGTCCGCAGTGGGCCTCGGCAACCTTCGATGCCAAACTCCACCACCACCGGGAAAACTGCTTCTGATGGTACTGACGGTGGCGATGCTGCTATTGCCTTCGTGTCATCGCACCGGCAGTTTCAATGTCACGATCCCGACCCTGGTGATCTGCGCACTGTCTTATGAGTTGACCCAGTTGTTGTTGATCCCGCTGGTCCCGATGGAACCGCTGGCGCCGATCATTCCCGACGATACTCCCTGTGACCCGCTCAGTTACGAGGTGGATCCACCCTTACCGCCGGGCCTGTCGTTGGATCCGACCACCGGTGTCATCTCGGGAACCCCTACCGTCGATGGTTCCTCCACCGTTCACATGATCAGCGCCGTGTATACCGAGAGCTTCGAGGACTTCGAACTGTCCATCGTGGTGCTGCCATTTGCTCCCGCCTTCATCTACCCACAATCCGAGGTGGTCCTCACCGAGGGAGAGCAGACGATCCTGACTCCGACCCTGCTCGAAGGCTCCGGTGCCATCGACAGCTGGAGTGTCGACACCGGTTCGGCACCACCACTGTCGGCCATCGTCGATAGCCTCACCGGTGAACTGAGCCTGTTCGGCACTGGTGATTTCGTCGCCACCGTCACCGGCAGCAACGAGGTCGGAGAAGCCACCTTCGCCATCACGGTCACCACCGTCGTCATACCTCGACTGGCGGCACCGTTGCTGTTTCTCGATGACGGTGACGGCGTACTGGGCAGCGGGGATCAGATCCGCATCGAGACCACGGTCGCGGTCAGCGCTCCCACCTCGGGCACCGATGCGCTGGCCATCTCCAGCGGTAGTTCTCTCGGAGCGGGCAGCATCACCACCTCACCCGAAGATGGTTTCACCCTCATCACCCTCGGAGCTGGCGCGCTGCTTCATGCCAGAGGCGCTGCCGGGGCCGTTGGGGCCACCACCGGGCCGCCCCAGAATCACCTGCCGAGTTACGGAACCCCGAATCAACTGGTGGCGACATCGAACGGTCAGCCACTGGCAACCGTGGCCCTCGATCTGTTCCCCGGCATGACAGAACACCTGATCAGCGACCAGGGTGCCACCGACGTCGTCTGCTTGCAGATCGACGGACAACCTTCAGCGGAAGCTCTGGTTTTACAGAATGGCCAGGCCCACCTGTTGAGGCGCATTTCAGAAGCGAACTGGAGCAGCGAATTGATCGGTGGAAGTGACCTGATCTCCATCGATGCGGCAGACATCGATTGCGATGGCGACACCGATGCCGTCGCTGGCGGCTCCGGTGGCATCCTGTTGCTGACCAATGAAGACGAAGACCTCACCGTCAGCACGGTGGGCACAGTCAGTGCCCGCTGGGTCGAGATCGTCGACATCGACTCCAACGGCAGCGCCGACCTCATCGTTGGTCTCGCAGACGGCACCATCGATATCCTGTCGGGTGATGGCGCCGGCAACTTCTCGCTGTCGGAAAATCTACTCGCCGATGGAAGTGACGGAATCGAGATCATCGACATCGATCGAGATGGATTTCTCGACATCGCCACTGCCGAACCTGCATTGCTGCATGGCGGGATCTCCGGCTTCTCGTCGTGGAGCGGGGCTCCGCTACCAGCAGGACCGTGTAGCGCAGTGACTTCCCTCGATCTCGACCGCGCCGATGGCTGGCACGGGATCGTCTGGGTCACCGAGGATGGAGATCTACATCGTGTCGACATCTCGACGGGTTTGTGGCAAATCGATGTCACCGCGGAACTGATCGCCGGTGCATCTTCCATCCATTCGACCGATCTCGATCGCGATGGCGGCACTGATCTGCTGATGGCCACCGAAAGCGGTATCCAGCTCCATGCCTCTCGCGGCGCGCTGCCGGTGGCCGGAGCCCTGATCGAAACGGCCGCCGCTCACCTGATCCAGCTGGTCGGAGCGCTCGCT
>JBBWWE010000361.1:0-5542 GCA_050256595.1 Planctomycetota bacterium | reverse complement strand
CGTGTGCTCTTCCGATCTGGAACCCTGGCATCCATCATGCTCGTTACCGGTGCAGCTGAACGCGCCGCCGAGTTACTGCAGGCAGAAACTCAACTGAGAAGAGAGAGTCCCACCTGGCCTGCCGAGGAGCGGATTTACTCGTTGCGTAACCTTGCCAAGGCAAATACAGCCCTCCGACAACTCTCCAGTGCCGAGGAGGCTTTGCAGGAGGCACTCGAATCGATCCCGGTTGGCGATCCGGATTCAATCACCCGCGAAGTCCAGCACGAACTTGCCTCGTTGCTCAACACGAGAGGCGACTGGCCCCAGGCAGAAGAGATTCTGCGTGATCTACTGGTCAACTTTTCACCCCAGAAAAACGTCGAAAAGGTTCCCTTCCTGATCAGCCTGGGACAGGCGGTGAACTATCAGGGTTTCTGGGAAGAAGCCCGTGAATCACTCGATGAGGCGGTCTCCATCTGTGAAGAAAGTGATTCCTCGCTGCTGGCCTCCGCTCTCCTCCACCGCGCAGGGCTATTGCTCGAAGCACACCGTGAAGACGTCAGTGATGAGATGCTTGCATCGTCACTTGTCGACATGGAAAAATCGGTCCAGCTGCAGATCAAGATATTGGGAGAACGTTCGGACCATACCTCTCGGCATCTCCGTGCCCTGGCCTGTTACCAGCAGAGGATGGGAAACCTGGAAGAGGCGGAACAAAATGCCAGAACCGCACTGCTTTCTGTAAGACAACTCCATGTCATCGAGCACCCGCTATGTGCACGTTCCTTTGCCCGGCTTGCCTCGATCGTACTGCGCGCGGGTCGTCAAGATGAGGCGAACAAACTGCTCGCCGAAGCGGGGATGACGATGATCACCGGGAATATCTCTTCAGAACTCCAGTTTCCAGCACTCGAAGCGAAAGCGCGAATCCTGTCGCTGGCACAGAACTGGCCAGAGGCGACAAAAGTCATCCATGAACTCGACTCGACCGGCGATGAACTGCCCCCTGCTCAACTCAAACGCCGCAATGAACTGGAACGGATCTGCCAGGACGCAGGATTCGAGGCTTGCTACGGCGAGTAATCGGTGAAGGAACTCACCATGCCAGCATCCAGACTTTTCACCAGTGCAACCACGAGATCTACTGCCCGCCGGTAATCCTCGATATCGATCATGCCGGAATGCGTGTGTATCGCTCGAGCAGGAACACCTATGACCAGCGTCGGTACACCACTTCCATGCAGGTGCGTGGTCGAGGCATCGGTTCCACCTGAGCGACGAACCGCGGCCTGGATGGGGATTTCCCGCTCGCTGGCGACCGACTTCGCCAGTTGAACCAGGCGACGATTCGAAAGAGCGGTGGGATCAAGAAACCGAATCTGTGGTCCCTCTCCCAGTACCGCCTGACGACATTTCATTCCTGGCAGATCATCTGCAGGAGTTCCCTCAAGGATGATCGCAACATCCGGGCGACTGATGGTGCTGGCGGTCCGCGCTCCTCTGCATCCGACCTCTTCTTGAACCGCTGCCACTGCAATTGGTGTACAGGACAATTCATCACTTTCAGTCAGAGCCCTGAAGGCCTCGATCATCACTCCCACCCCGACCCGGTCATCGAAGGCCTTGCAACAATATCGCCCTTTCGCTGCCATCTCCTCGAATTGACCACGTGGGCAAATTGGGTCACCCACTTCGACCCCCCAGTCGGCCAGGTCCTCTCGACAACGAGCCCCCACATCGATGTACATCTCTTCGAGCGGTAGTACTTTTTTGCGTTCTGACTTGCTGAGGAAATGAGGTGGCTTGCAACCGAAGACACCGGTGACCTTGGTTCCACCAGAAGTAAGAATGTCGACTCGCTGGGCCAGTAATACATGCCCCCACCAGCCACCAAGTGGAATGAAGTAAACGCGTCCCTCTTCATCGATCGATTGCACCGCGAAGCCCACCTCATCCATATGGGCATCGAGCACCACGCGGGGGCCCTCTCCGGCAGCCTCCACGACAACGCTTCCATGAGCATCGTGTTCGATGGTTCCGAGATTGTTCAGTTCCCGGTGAACGATGGACCTGACCTCGTCCTCGGACCCAGGCGGTCCCTGAGCAAGGCACAGTTCCCGCAACATCTCGAGAGACACTTTACGATCTGAGTCATCCATCCAGTTCCTCCTGACAGTATCGACGAAGAATAAAGACCCCAGCCCTCTCCAGCCAGCCTGATCCGGTCTCAATCGGGTAATTCCACGGGTACCGCCTCCCCGAGAGTGAAATTACCCGCACGAATCTTGACCCTGTGGGAGATGATCTCGACCCCTGCAGCAACCGCAACCCGCAAAGCATCGCAGTAGGCCGGATCGATTTGTTCGGCGAAGCCGACCTTGTTGCAATCGGTGCGCCCGAGCAACAAGAACAGAACTGCCCTCTTCCCACTGCTCGATAAGCGGGTCAACACCTCGAGATGCTTGCGCCCGCGCACCGTTACTGAATCGGGGAAATCAGCCCGGTCTCCATCCATCGAAGAGAGCATGGTGACATTTTTTACCTCGATGAAGGTCTCGCCGGTCGATTCATCCGGTCTCTCGGTTCCACCGAGTACGATGTCGAGACGAGTCCTCTCACCGACAGAAATCTCTCTGTGGAGTTGCTCGAAATCTCCCAGGCCAGTGACGATTCCGTCGAGAATCCCATCCGCGACGATCTGATTCGGCAACGATGTATCCACCAGTGCTCTTTTGCCTCGCCTGACCCGCAGCAAAGTCAGCGTCCACGGCAATTTTCGTTTCGGATCGGGGACATGTCTCAGCCAGGCGGTCGGTTCCCCATCGACGAGTGTCTTCATGCTGCCAGTGTTGGGACAGTGAGCCGTCACGACACCATGCTCGGGAACCTCACAATCGGCGAGAAACCGCTTGTAGCGGCGTAGCAATCGGCCCTCGATCAACGTGAAGGAAACCATCAATGAACCCATCCGGTTGGTCGATCCTGAACCAGTGGTGATGAAGTTACGAGAGAAAGGCACCGGGACCGTTTTTGCTGCAGCCTGGTGACCCGCGAGGGAGACGTTCCAGAAACAGTGAAACAAGCCCAGAAACAGCTCAGACGAGCACAAGAGAGCATTCCAGGAACCTCCCCCATACCTCAGGAGCCGCCGATTCGGTTGCCCCCGGGCGTGGTTCTCGGAGAATCGCAATAATGTACGGATCTTGATCATCGGTTACCAGCAGGATCCGCAAACGGCTCGGCGCGTCGAGTCCTGCCAGGAGGAAGTCGATGAGCGAACAGGATTCGAGCAAATCCGCTGGCGGGAGCAGGATCGACCCCTCCTTCCTCGCTTTGCTATGCTGCCCCTGCCCCGACCGACGCCCGCTGGAGCAGGGAGATCACGGTCTCTGCTGCAGCGGTTGTGAACGGGTATTTCCGGTCGTCGACGGAATCCCACGAATCTTGCTCGATCAGGATGAGGAAGCCCGGGACTAGGGCTGGAGGCGGTGTTGAACGAATCTGGAGCAGATCCCCACCGGGATCCAGATCCTGCTGAAACTGCGGAATGGCTCGAATCGATCGATTCGGTCGCCGAGTCTGCCGGTCAACCACACGCCGGCGGACTGCTCGAACGCCTCATCTGGCATGGGCAGTCGCGCCACCTGCCACTGAACGATCTCGGCATCACACCCTACCAGAACACGATCGCTAGCGACGAGGAGCCCCCTTACCCCGGCGATGAGGATCTGGAAGATCGCATCGAAAGCATCGTGCGCTGGAATGCCATGGCGATGGTGGTTCGTGCAAACAAACGCCATGAAGGCCTCGGTGGGCACATGGCTACCTTTGCTTCCGCGGCGACACTGTACGAGGTTGGCCAGCAACATTTCTTCCGCGGCATCGACGATCCCGGTGGCGGCGATCAGATTTACTTTCAGGGACATGCAAGCCCGGGAATGTATGCGCGGGCATATCTCGAGGACCGGATCGATGAATCACGGCTCGATCTATTTCGCCAGGATGTCAGTGGTGAAGGTCTCTCCAGCTATCCCCACCCGAGACTGATGCCCGATTTCTGGCAATTCCCGACCGTCTCGATGGGGCTGGGTCCCATCAACTCGATCTACCAGGCACGATTCAACCGCTATCTCCAGGCGCGCGGAATCAAGGACACCTCGGCACAAAGAGTCTGGGGATTCGTTGGCGATGGAGAATGTGACGAACCGGAAACCCTCGGTGCCATTCGCATCGCAGCACGGGAACAGCTCGACAATCTGGTGTTCGTGATCAATTGCAACCTGCAACGACTCGATGGCCCGGTCACCGGTAACGGCAGGATCATCCAGGACCTCGAGGGAGTTTTTCATGGTGCCGGGTGGCGAGTGATCAAGGTGATCTGGGATCGTAACTGGGATGCGCTCTTGAAAACGGATCAGGACGGCCGACTGCTTCGGAAACTGGGCACCATCGTCGATGGTGTGTGGCAAAGATCCGTCGCCGAAGATGGTGACTGGTTGCGCCAACAACTGACCGCAGGAGATCCACAGTTGACTCAACTGCTCTCCAGCTGGAGCGATGATCAACTGAAAGAACTGGGCCGTGGCGGACACGACCGCAAGAAAGTTTATACAGCCTTCAACGCTGCATGCCAGTCCGATGGACGCCCAACGGTAGTTCTGACCAAGACCATCAAGGGGCACAACCTGGGCCCCAACGCTGCCGCCAGAAATGTCGCCCACCAGTTGAAAAAACTCGAAAGCGATGAAGTGCGTGCGGTGCGCGATCTGCTCGAGATCCCCATCTCGGATGAGGACATTACGTCGGCCCCTTATTATCACCCGGGACCGGACTCCAAGGAGATGCGCTACCTCGAGGAGCAGAGAGCGACACTGGGAGGTTACGTTCCCAGACGCCGCGCGAGCGCTGCAGTTCCGTCACTTCCACAGCCAGAGGTGTTCGAACTGTTACACGGGGGCACCAGTGAATCGCGCCCTGCTTCGACAACGATGGCATTTGCACGACTGTTCAGGGACCTCCTCAAGGTCGACGGCATCGGCAACAGAATCGTACCGATCCTCGCCGATGAGGCACGTACCTTCGGCATGGAGGCACTGTTCAAGCAGATCGGAATTTATGCCCCCGGCGGTCAGAAATACGAACCGGTCGATCACTCGCTCTTGTTCTCCTACACCGAGAAGGCGGATGGCCAGATCCTCCAGGAAGGTCTCAGTGAATCGGGCTCCCTCGCCACCATGATCGCCTCGGCGACCAGTTATTCGACACACTCCGAAGTCACTCTTCCCTTCTTCATCTTCTATTCGATGTTTGGTTTTCAGAGAGTCGGTGACCAGATCTGGTCACTTGGAGATAGTCGCGGACGTGGTTTTCTTCTCGGAGCGACTGCCGGCCGTACGACTCTCAATGGAGAAGGACTCCAGCACCAGGACGGCCATAGCCTCATCATCGCCGGCTCTTATCCATCTTGCGTCGCCTACGATCCTGCCTTCGCTTACGAGGTGGCGGTGGTCGTCGAGGAGGGGATGAGACGGATGGTCGGCCAACAAGAAGATGTGTTCTT
>JBBWWE010000360.1:0-4841 GCA_050256595.1 Planctomycetota bacterium | reverse complement strand
CGATGCCAGACTCATCATCGCGGCCACCGGTCGCTCGAGTGGTCCTCCGCTACTACCGGTGGCAACGCGGCATCGTTTGCCGGAGATGATTGCCCTCAGTGCCATCGTCGACTGCGGTGACACGGATGAAGATGCTTCGGTGATCGAGGCGGTCGCTGAGGGGTGGATCTGGTGGCTCCCCTTCGGCGATGGCCGTGCCAGCGTGGCGCTCTTTTGTGATCCGTCAGAGATTCGTGATCGAGGTCGAGAGGAAGTCTGGAAATCGGCGCTGGGTCAGTCTCAGGGGGCTGCCCACGACTTCGACAAGACCTCCACTCGAGGCACCCTCGCCACCGCGCGGTCCCATCACAATGATGGAGGTTTGCTGATCGCCGGAGATGCCATCAGCGCCATCGATCCGCTCAGCAGCCAGGGACTCGAAAAGGCGTTCGTGTCGGCGGAGGAAACAGCACTGGCAGCCGAGACGGCATTGCTCGGAGAGGCCGATCTGAAAACGATGGTCGATCAGCGCCAGCGCTGGGAGTTGCGACTGTTTCGGCTGCACCGACAACGGGCACTGGCGCTCTATCACGCAGAAACCCGCTTCGAAGAACATCCTTTCTGGGCAGCTCGGCACCAGCTGGACATCGATCCGATCCAGGCCGCTGCCCGGCCCACCGGCCGGCTGACTCCCGCTGCCGGCCTGACCCAGGAACCTCGCTGGATTCGCAACGGCAATCGGCTGGTACCACGGCCAGCGATCCGTCTCTGTGACAGCGATGAGGAATCGATCGACCAGGTCGGTCAGGTACCGACCGGTGTAATTCTGGAACTGGTCGGAGACGAGTTGTCGATGCACCAGTTAGCGCAACGCGCTGCCACGGTTCCTGCCCTCATCGACCAGTCTCCTGCCTCTCTCTCGCAAATCCTTGGCGAGATGTGCCGTCTCGAGTTGCTCATCGAGAACTAACCCCCGGCGGCGAGAAAACCGGTCAGGTTGGCCGCGGCGAGGCTCACCCCGGACAGATTGGCATCCTTGGGCAAGCCCGGTAAATCACGCGGACGCCCCGAGGCAAACCATACCTTTCCATCACCGTGGGGTCGTTGTTCGGGCTGTTCGCGTGATAGGGAATCATCAGCGACAACCCCGTGACAGCCAGGCAGAGCTCCTGGATAGCAGGCCATTTCACCGATGGCCGCGGGAGCGACGATACCGATGGCAGCCTCGGATGCCCGCTCGATCATCTTCTGCAGATCTTCGCAACGAGATGGTCGGGTGGTGCCGAGACTGAGGTTGATCCAGTCGACCCCCTCGGCGATGGCGTAATCGAGCGCCTCGAGCAGACGGGGGAAGGGACAGCGAGGTTCGGTACGGAAGATCTTGACGGACAAGATGGTGCATCCTGGAGCCAGATCGAGGATGGCAGCAGCAGCACAGGTGCCATGACCGAGAAGATCGCCCGGCTCCGGGTCGTTTCCCCATTCTCCGGACTCATCGATGGAAAGTCCGTGGACAATCTCTCCTTGACCACGGATGTGCGGGTGATGGTCGTTGATCCCGCTGTCGAGAAGTGCGATGCGAACACTCATTGCCAGACGAAGTGGAGACTTCCCTCCAGTTCCCCTTCCATTTCCACGGTCTTGAGATACTGGTGCTCTCCATCGTAGATCACCAGTTCGTGCCCTCGACCGGCGAGATAGAGTTTCCCGCCATCGGGTGCAATCCCGGAGAGTCGAAGGCCGTTACGACCGGGAACCCGGGTCTCCAGTAACTTCGAGCCATCTTCGAGGCTGTAATTGACGAAGGTGATGATGGGATCGACGCCACTTTCCTGGCTACCACCGCCACCACGCCACCCCCTGCCACCGGTGCCGATGGAAGTTTTCCCATCCCACGTCACGTAACCGCTGTTCAGCGGGGGTCCCCACTCGTGGCGATTGGCGACTTCCATCTTTTCCAGATCGAGTTCCAGCACTCCACCGATTCTCCGATGGGTGTGCACCGGATCTGTCATCGAATAGAAGAGGCGATAGCGATTCTGTTCCTGTCCATGGAATAGGTCGCTCCGGCCACCCACCTGGAATCGACCCATGCCGGTGTAGATCGGCGTCGAGAGGTCGATCTTGCCGACCTCTTTCAGCGTCTCGGGATCGATCACCTGGAAATCTCGGCCGAATACATGCCAGAACTTCCCGTCGGGGCTGATCTGTGCTCCACGGCGAATCGCGGAAGGAAGTTCTTCCATCCGCTTGATCACTTTTTTTTCCTCGACGTCATAAAGCAGCCACTGTGATTTCTCGATCTTGTAGTGATCCGGCTCTAACTTGACGCGATCGATGTTGACGTACCACTGTTTGCCGCCGGGGATCTCGTTGACATCGTCGACCCTGATCAACCAGCCCGTCTCGGCGAAATCATGCTCCTCGATCACCTCGTTGGCGATCAGATCGAACACCTCGACCTTGGACTTCTTGCCAGTGATGAGAAACGCGCGAGTCTCGTCGTGAGAATAGGTGATGCCGTGACATATGCCGTGCTTGGCCTGGATGCGGGCCACTTCCTCGTCCTTCTCGATGTCGTACTTGACCAGGAAATCGGGCCACATCCTGAGCCAGAAGTAAGCCCTCTTGGCGGCGGGCGCTTCGGTCTCGGCTTCCTGGGCCAAAACAGCCAGCGGCAACAACATCAACAGCAGTAACAAGCAGCGTTTCATCGACAACCTCCTAGGGGAACACCAGGTCGATGGAGGACCAGTCCTGAACGGGAGCCCCGCATGATCGAGACCAGTCAGCAAAGTTGGTGAGAGCATCGGGAACCTGAGCCGGCCAGTAGCAGGAGTGGTAACAGTCGTAGAGATCTCGTTCGATGGGGGTGCAGAGACCATAGGTCCCGCCGCCACTATCGACCTCCCAACCGGGAGCCAGCTGAGTACTGCAGCCGAACGGAATCCTCTCGGCGAGCGGGCCGACCGAGTCTTCAATACCGGCAAACCTCTCCTCGATCAGTCTCGCCTTCTGGTTGATGGGCCGGATGTGCTTCATCAGATCACCTCATCCTTCTCGACCACCGGCAGTTTGGGAACCGGTGCTGATTCGTAATTCAGGAGAAAGTCCGGATTACCCAGTGAGATCGTCGCGTAACTTCGTAGTCCAAGATCGGTCCAGGCACGGATCCAGTCGCAGTAGTGCAGATTGGGAGCTGTAGGATCCTTGTAACGGACATATGCCTCGTGATAACAACCGCCACTGCAATGCGGGCGAGCAAAACACTTGTGGCACGCCACCTTGTTCGAGATGTGAGTGCTGGCGAGGAACTCACGCCGTTTCTCCTCATCGATTCCACCGTCGATGGTGCCGAGGCTATGCTCGCCCGATTCGACGAAACGGTGGCACAATCCCAGTTCGCCCTCGGTGGAGACCCCGAGCAGACCCAGTCCCGCACCGCACGGATGAGACTTGTTGATGCCCAGATGGATCTCCTGGATCAGATCGTGGAGATTGGAGAAACCGTGTCTCTTGCCAGCGAGAGCCGCATCGACGTAGTCGGAGGCCAGCTCCTCGAAGTCCCGAAGAATCGTGCCCAGATGTCCGCCATCGAGCGCGTACTCTCGATCCTCGGCGCTGGTGACCGGCGCAAAGCCGACCGAATCGAAGCCAATCTCATCGATCAGATGGTGATAGGTCTCTGGCACCGGGGCCATCCCTGCAGTGAGAGTCACGCGCGCCCCGATCGGCCGACCCTGGGGTCGATTCTTTTCGAGCAACTTGCGAATCCTCGGCAGGATGATCTCGTAACTTCCGCGACCACTGGAAAAGGTCCGGTGTCGATCCTGATCCCCCTTGTTGCCATCGATGCTGATGTTGATGCCGAACTTGTGTTCGACCAGGAAATCGATCACCTCGTCGCTCAACAGCGTCGCATTGGTGGTCAGAGAAAAAGAAACCGGCCTGCCCACTTCCCTCCCCCTACGGACTGCATGTTCGGTGGCAGTCCGGATGGTGTTGAAGTTGAGCAGCGTCTCACCACCGAAGAAGGTGATGGAGACTCCGTTTCTTCCCTCGGAACTCTTCAGCAGGAAATCGACCGACTTGCAGGCGGTCTCTTCCGTCATCATCGGCAGTCGGGGTGTCCCGTCCGGTTTTTTCTGGTCGGAGACTCGATCTTCTCCGTACTCGTAACAATAGGTGCACGAAAGGTTGCACTTGTTGGTGACATTGAGCACCAGCGTTGCCAGTGGAAACGGCATCGGCGGCGACTGCACGGGCGGTGCTGTCGGGGCACCGACCGGCTGTAGCATGCCCATCGCTGCCAGTTCGTCGAAGGCTTCCCTGACCTCCGGCTGACGCTCTGTTTCCAGGGTCTCGAGCCACGGGCCCGGTTCCGCACCTGCAGGATCGGAGAAGTTCTCGATGATCTCGGCTGTGACATCGTCGAGTTGCACCACTGCCGCAGTCGGAGTGACATAGGCAAACGGCACCCCGTCACTCTCGAATCGATGGAAGAGTGTTGTATGAAATTTCATCGCTCGCTCCACTTGTACCAATCCCACTTGACGTAAATCGGGACCGTCACCAGCAGGTGACCACGAGCCCGAAACTGCTTCTCGATCATCTTGGGTGGCCCATCGTCGACAACGATCTCTGCTGGGAGATCGTTCGGCTCCGGGTCTTCATCATCCGAGTCTGCGTCCGAGTCCTCATGCGAATCCTCGTCCGAGTCCGCGTCAGAGTCCTCATGCGAATCTTCGTCCGAATCCTCGTCCGAGTCGCCGTCGGAGTCTTCGTCGGAGTCTTCATCTTGCTCTTTCTTGACTTCCTTGCGCTCGGGGACGGTGAGGGTACAGGTCGCCACCACGTAGACA
>JBBWWE010000359.1:0-4307 GCA_050256595.1 Planctomycetota bacterium | reverse complement strand
GAACTCACCCTGCTCGTCGACGGTGTTGTCTCGGCCACCTTGCCGGGAGATACCTCCACGACCAGCGTCACACTCTCTGCAGAACTGATCGACTTCACGCTCGAAATCACCGGTTCAGGTGCCTGTGGAGAAGCGCTTCCTGGCGTCTCCTGTGTCGTCGCTTGCCTTCCCGAGAGATTCAAGCGTGGCGATGTCAATATCGACGGAACCCTCGATATTTCGGATGCGATCGGAACCCTGAATTACCTGTTCCAGAACCTACCTCTTGGTTGTCTCGACTCTGTCGATGCCAATGACGATGGTAATCTCGACATTTCCGATGCGGTTTCGATTCTCAACTACATCTTCGCAGGCGGAGCGCCACCGGCGGCTCCTGGCCCCACCGAATGCGGAGTTGATACGACGGATGACGCTCTGGATTGCACGGGATACAACACCGACCTCTGCAACTAGACCACATTCAACTGAAAGCAAGAACGGGCCCGCAGGTTGAACCTGCGGGCCCGTTCTCCATCCTGGATGATGCTCTCTTTGATGAAGAACTCAGATGGCCTCGAAGATGTGACCTAACTTGGTCTTCTTGGCTCGAAGGTATCCGAGATTCACCGGTCCAGGATCTGGTTCGATCGGCAGCCTGTCGCTGACCTGGATTCCATTTTGTTCGAGACCTTCCACCTTGCTCGGATTGTTGGTCAACAACTGGACGCTGGTGACTCCGAGGGTATGCAGGATGTTGGCGGCATCGGTGTAGTCGCGCAGATCCGGGGGGTAGCCGAGCCGCTCATTGGCCTCGACCGTATCGAGTCCCTCGTTCTGCTGGAGGTGATACGCCTCGATCTTGCGTGTGAGCCCGATCCCACGCCCTTCCTGGGGCAGGTAGAGCAAGGCTCCCCGCTCGTGAAAACCGATGGTTTCGAGGGCCATCTGTAACTGGGCTCCACAGTCGCAACGAAGCGAGCCGAGCACGTCACCGGTGAAACAAGCGCTGTGGATCCGTACCACCGGGGGTTCACCTCCAGCGCTCGACAGGTCTCCCTGGCGCAATACGGTGATCGAATTACCATTGCCTACACTCCAGCACTCGATCTCGAATTTTCCGTAAGGAGTCGGCAACTGAGCGGCTGAATGGCGCAGTGGTTTCGGCTGGAAAGAGCCGCCATGCACTTTCTTCTCATTCGCGCGCCGGTACTCGACGAGACTCTCGATGGTACCTAGCGGCAATTGATGACGTTCGGAAAAACGAATCAGATCAGGAAGACGAGCCATCGACCCGTCATCGTTCATCACCTCGCAAATCACCGCAGCAGGTCGCAATCCGGCAAGCCGGGTGAGGTCGACGGAAGCCTCGGTATGACCGGTCCTATGCAGCACACCACCCGGATGAGCTCGAAGCGGAAATAGGTGTCCCGGTCGTTTGAAAGCCGAGAGCCGAGAGGTGGGATCGGCCAGCAGTCGAGCCGTACGAGCACGATCGAATGCGCTGATCCCGGTCGTGTTTCCTTCCCGGGCATCGACAGGAAGACAGAAGGCACACTCGTCCGGATCGGATGGTTGATCCGTCATCGGAGGTAACTGCAACTGCTCGATGATCTCCAAACCCAGCGGAGCACAGATCAGACCGCGTCCCGCGGTGGCGAGAAAGGTGATGTGTTCCGGCGTGACCAACTCCGCAGCGACGACCAGGTCTCCCTCGTTCTCACGAGATTCGTCATCGACGAGAATGACCATCCCACCGCGGGTGATCTCTTCGATCAGTTGCTCTACCGTTGCAAAAGACAAACAGGACTCCCGTCAGTCAACCTCGGTTCATCATCATCGAATCGACCTGTGTTCACAACTCAGCCATTCTAGGGCTTCTCCCGGGTCGATTGGAGCGATTACGTCTCAGCGGAAGCGATGATTTCGACCCCGTCACAGCAACCTCCGAGACGCTCCAGCAATTCCGTCACTCGGCTAGCCAGACGCTGTGAGGCACCGGGGAGCTCGCAGGTGCCCCAGATGAGGATAAGGGCGCTACGGGTCGTCGCATCGGTCTTGGACCTCTGGGAGTCCTTCACGGCGCTTGCACAGGCCCCAGAGGCGTCTCTCAGGCACAGCAGGCCGGAGATATCGATCTCCTGACCCGAGCGGTTGAATACGTATTTTTCACCTTCGTCTCCGGGCGAAATTGCCAGCGGCCACTCGAGGCGATCAAGATCCACCACACTCAGTGGAATCCCGACCGACAAGGAAGCGGCATTGCCGGCATCGACGAGAGGATATATCGAGGTCAACTTCCCCTCGGAGGCTGCTCGCAGCAGCCATTCACTCGACGGCTTGCCACGACCGGCGGGTCGGTACCCCCCGTGGCGAAGCAACTGGCGCACCGCTTTCTTGCTTTCGTCCTCGATGTCACCGGTCACCGCCTGCGGAGTCAGCAGCTGTTGCAACCAATCAGGACTCGTATCTCCCTGCGCATCCGGCAGTTCGACTCGAATCGCCAGTGCATCCAGATAGGGGTGACTGTGCTGTTCGATGGTCAACGAATCTTCTGAAACCACAACTCGGACCCTCCGTAACTCTTGTTCAGAAATCGCGGATCGCTACCATCCGTCGAAGACCCGGAAACTCCAGGCCGGCGGGTTCAACGGAGAGGAATCAGGGTGCCACGAGAATCGCGGTCGATCCATGGCAAGATCCTGCTGGGCGAAGGGATCTCCATCGAGGTGGCAAGAAACCTGATGGAGACTCCTGCCGAATGGATCATCGCAGAAGGACGCCGTGGACGACTCGAGCGGATCGGGTGGCAAGGACAGACTTACGCACGCAAGATCTACAGCGCCACTTCTCCGCCATCCTTTCACCCGTTCGTTCAATTGCTTCCCGGAGTTTTTCGCTGGAGGCGCGCGCGAAGATCCTGGCGGTCGATGCAACTTGGCAAACGCAAAGGGGTCCCGTTACCGGTGCCAGTGGCCCTCGAGGAGCAAGCCGATCGTGCCATCCTCATCTCATCCTGGATCCGCGGGGAACCTCTTCATCACTGGCATGCACGTGCTCTTCAGCACAACTGGAAACCCGCCGATGAATTCCGTTTCGCCCGCTGGATCGGCAAGGAACTGCAGCGCGCCCTCGCCGGCGGCCTGGCCACCCGCGATCTCTCCCCCTACAACGTATTAGTCGACGGACCACCCGAAGGGCCCTGGAGTTTCGGCATCGTCGACCTGGATGATTCGTCCATCGGCTCACCTCCACGGCGACTCCAGACATTGCACTCGCTGGCCCAGATCGGCCACTTGCCACCGACCATCAGCCGGACACTGAAATGGCGAGCCATCGATGCGTTTCTCGAAGCTGGAGGAAGCGAACTTGTCGGCGATCGGCGAAAGGCGATCGAGGACCTCTCCGAAAACATCAAGCAACTCGATCAGTCAAAGACCAAACGACAGTTCCAGAAAGGGATGACCGGCGCGCTCGCCGGCTGGGGACTCGATGAGAAAGGTCTACCTTTACCGTTCATCGGCGGACGTAAGGGTCCCTGAACGGACCTCTCTCAGGTTTTATGAACCGCCTCCAGGGTATCGAGCCGAATCACACGACCTTCCCCATCGACTTCTCCAAAGCGCAACACTGCGGTCGGACACTCCTCGATACAGGCACTGCAGCGAACACACTGGGGGTCCGCGACGGCAAGACCGCGCTGGGCAAACGACATCACATCCACTCCCTGGTGACACACCGCAGTACAGACATTGCAAGAAATGCACCGTGCCTTTTCGGAAATGATGCGAAAGCGGGAGAAGCGAGCGTAGATGTTCATCAGCGCCGCTAGCGGACAGGCAAATCGACACCAGACCCGACCCGAGAAGTGCCAGTAAAGTCCAACCCCGAGGATTCCGGAAAGGAGCACGTCGACGGTCCACTCGTAGCTGAACAGCGGAATACCGATCAAGATCGAATTGTAGATCCCCTCGGCGAAGTTGCCGAGCGTGCTACCGGGGAACAGCCAGGAACAAAGCCTCGCGTCCAGCATCAGAAAGCACAGCAGCAGCAAGAACTGCCCGATGAAATTGAGACGGTTACTCAAAATGCCATGGGGCATCTTCCTGCGCTGGGTGTCGCCGAGAGTCTCCGCCAGTGCTCCACACGAACAGATCCAGCCACAGTAGACCCCTTTGCCCCAGCGCCAGATTGCCAGTGGTAACAACACGAAGGTCTGGACCAGCGAGATCACCAACCACGCCATCAGCGGTTGGTCGGTGAAGACATTCCAGAAAAACAGTGGCCAGGCAAGGATCAAGCCGAAGGCGCGCCAGTACTCTCGCCCCGGA
>JBBWWE010000358.1:0-2109 GCA_050256595.1 Planctomycetota bacterium | reverse complement strand
GGCCTCGAACTCGATCCCGAGGGCCACGGCGAGTGCGACGGCTGCCGTGGTATTGAGGATCGCAGGGGTTCCAGGTATCACCATTTCGGCTGCGAATTGGAAGACTCCATCCTTGCTCAATTCGATGGTGCGAACTCCAGTGGAGTGACTGATCTTCCCTCGCCAACCGTCACCCTCGCCCGCTCCAAAATAGATCGGGCGTACATTGCCGGCTTCGACGAGACGATCTGTAAGATCGGGGTTTGCCGGCATCACCACCGGAGATCCCGGATGAAACTTGTCCAGGAAGTGGCCGAAAGTCATCTCGACATCCGGCAAACCGTCAAATGTATCCGGGTGGTCCAGTTCGATGTTGGTGATGATCCCGGAGCGCGGCTCCAGATCCAGAAACGCCCTCTGGAACTCGCAAGCCTCGACGATGAAATCCTCGCCATCGCCTTGCCGCCAGTTTCCACCGATCGATTCGAGCTCCCCCCCGAGGATCACGGTCGGATCCCTGCCCGCCTCCAGGAATATACTCGTCAGCACACCGGTCGTTGAAGTTTTGCCATGGGTTCCAGCGATCGCGATGGTCTTTTTCATCGATGAGAGTCGCCCGAGGGCCTCGCTATATAACAGCGTTGGAACGCCTCGTCCATTTGCCGCAACGATCTCGGAATGATCGTACTCTATTGCCCGCGAACGAATCACCAGTTTTGCGTCAGCGGGAAGGTGACTCTCTTTATCCTCCTGGAAAAATTGAATCCCATGCTCACGGAAAAGCGCTGCCCGTGAATCATCCCGGTCACTACCGGTGACCTGATGTCCCCACGACTGCAGCAACATGGCGAGTCCACTGGTTGCACTTCCGCCGATGCCAACGATGTGGATGTGAACGGGAAAGCCCGTATTTTCAATCATCTCACTCAACGATCTTGCCCTCCACTGTCAGCACCTCGAGGGGGGATCTTCAGACGCATTCCTACACGCAGATGATCTGGATTGGAGAGTTGATCCCGGTTAGCGGCCCTGATCGGAGTCCAGTCGTCGACACCGTAGTGCAGTCGTGCAATGGAAAACAGCGTCTCTCCATCCTCGACCGTATGAAAAGAAATCTCTTCTGGTTTCTCCACCGAGTGGGCCTGCACGCTCGCCGGCAGCTGGACGATCTGCCCCACGCGCAATCTCTCGGGAGGGATCGTCGGGTTGAGCGCAATGATCTCGGACATGCGGTTCGCATCTCCCAGAGCCTCTTTTGCGATCTTCCACATACTGTCGCCGGGACGAACACTCCAGGATGTCAGAACTGCACTCGAATCAACGGGTTGTTGTGTCGGCGGTATCACCGAGGGTTCTGGTTTCGCTGCTGCAGGCGGAACCGGTCGCTGAAACTCATCGACCAGCGGCAGCCGCGAGTCAGGACCCGAATCTGCTTCTCGCAACAACTTGCGCGCCTCGTCATCGAGTGAGAACCAGGCGACCGATACGGGCGTTGTCTGTATATCGGCAGCAAATCCAGGCACAGGATCGGACTCCGGCGACAATCCCTTGCTGATCGCCAGCAACCCGGCGATGAAAACAACGATGCAGATGAGCCAGCGTAATCTGTTCATCTTCATGCCATCACCTCCTCGTTACGGGTGCTGGTGCCGGTCGATTTCCCGGAAATCGTAGCAACTTTGACTCCGAGATGAACGGCGATCATCTCGGCGATCCGATACGCAGCATCCGGATGACCCAACGCTCTCGAATAATCCGCCATCTCTATGAGTTTTCTCGTGTCCCGAAGCAGATCCTCTATGTCACCGGCAATCTGGCGTGAATCCTCCGTTGTGACCACCGTGGCCGCTTCCATCTGCTCGAGATAGCGCGCGTTTTTCTTCTGATGCTCATCACGGTGATGGGGGTAGGGCCACAGCAGGGCCGGTCGCCCGACAGCGGTGAGTTCGGCGATGGTGGATCCTCCCGCCCGACCCAGCACCAGAGTTGCACTAGCCATCTCTTGAGCAGGATCATCCAGGAAGGTGCTCACGCGGGCTTCGATTCCGGCTTCTTTCCATGCCTGGCGCATGTGGAATCGACACGATGGAGACTCTGCGCAGATCCCGTGCTCCTTCTGGGGCCCACAGA
>JBBWWE010000357.1:0-5652 GCA_050256595.1 Planctomycetota bacterium | reverse complement strand
ATCCTCGAGTACGATGGTGTCATTGTTGAACTCGTAGGAGACGAAATTCGAGTTTTCACCGTCGGAGGCATCGTCGTCTCCTGACAGATCCCAGATCGAGATGTCGATCCAGGGGGCCTCTTCCTCATCGGCTTCGGGTAGATCGTAGTGAATCCCTGCAACGAGGCCGTAGGCATCTTGGTTGATGGTGCCACCTGCGCTATCGGAGCCGTAGTCGCCAAACTGCCAGTAGATCTCTCCATAAAACTTCATGCCATCGGTACCGGCGAGGTGTCCCCCACCTCCGAAAGTCAGCAGGCTACCACCGGAATCGTTATTGGCATTCATGAATGTGATTCCCATGTCGCCCTGATAGTCACCGGTATCGAGCGGGAGGCCGTAGATGATTCCGAACAACGTTTCACTGTCTACCGGAGAGATATCGAAGATGAACACATCGAGAGTATTCTCACCGAGGTCGTGGTGACCGACTACTCCCGCTGCCTGCAAGGACTGGACCGCTCCTGCGCTGTTGGACTGGGGAGTTCCGGGATCACCGACACCGTTGCCAAAAGCAGACTCAGAGTTGCCCAGATCGATGAGGAAGGGATTGCCATTGCCGGAAAAATCGACCGCGTAATCGACGAGTCCGAAATCGAGATTCAAGTCAGGTCTGAACGCACCTTCCCACGACACCATTGCTTCACCCACATTGAGTGGGATATTCCCATCTCGTCCGTTCGCACTGACATTAAATGGAGTCTCGAGGGAGATCGTTGCATTGACCGCTTCCGAGATCGCGGCTTCGATCCCGATATGAACGATGGGATCGATGAAGAAACCATCACCAACGCTATCCCAACCAGAAGACAAGGGTAATGCCGCTCCGCCGAGGCCGAGCGCATCTCCGAAACCGGCTCGGCCGAAGGATTCACTCCGATCGACGAAACTCAGTTTCATATCACCGGTGATGGTCAACCGTAGAGCGCGCCCGGGTATTACATCTCCACCGAGAGATGTCTGAGCAACGACGAAGTCGGTGGTGATGAGTAACAACGACAGCGCAAAGATGATGCTTGCAAGCCGATTAATTCTGAACATGGGGTGATTCCCCTTCCCCTCAGGAATGGATGTGACCCGTTCTCGGGGTCATCAAAGTCGTCCGATGAAAAGGAAACCTCCCCCACCGGAAACACCAACAGATTCTCACCAGAAGAACCCGGGTGATTTGCAGGAGTCTGCGCAATGTAAGAGCCCCGGTCAAGTGCAGCACAAAAAGCAGTGATTGAGGAACTCTGTCCCGTCGACGAACCAGTTGTGGACATTCTCGGACTAACCGCCAAGAAGTGCCTCGATCCAGCGCACATCAGCGGCGGTGGTGATCTTCGGATTGGGGTGCAGAGCCTCGACGAATTGCACCTCCTGACCGCTTCTCGCCACCACCTCGACCTCGTCGGTTTCAGTGCCACGGCTCGCCAGAAGGGCATCTCGTAGCATCCCGAGCCGAAAAACCTGCGGAGTCTGGGCCTGCCAGAGACGATTCCGGTCGACCCGCTGGCTCCAGTGGCCCTGCTCATCGAGTTGATGCAGGGTATCGATCGCCGGTGTCGCCAGCAGCGCCGCTCCGCTGGCTGCCCCCGCCTCCACAACCCGCTGCAGATCTTCCGCATGCAAGGCGGGACGAGCCGCATCATGGATCACCACCAGATCTGCGGGGTTTCCAGCGACGGCATCGAGCCCTGCCTGGACGCTATCGCGCCGTTCTCGACCCCCGGCGACCAGCTCGACCGATGGCTCGACGGCCGACTCCTCGACCCATCCTCCGGCCTGAGACAGATCATCGGGATGAACCACCAGCACCGCTCCCCGGCATGATGAATGCGCCATCGCCGCCGCCAGCGAGATGGAAGCGAGGCTACGACCCTGTAACTGGATGGCTGCCTTTCTCACATCGGCACCGAGACGGGTTCCTGCGCCGGCAGCCACCAGTACCACCCAGCTATCGACGCTCACGCCAGTCGCCCCGGATCGTTACGGTGAGGACTGAACAGTCGCTCGTACTCCTGAACGCAATAGCGATCGGTCATCCCCGCGATGTAATCGCACACCGTCCGTTCCTTGCCGATCTCTGAGCAACGTGCGAGGAAATCCCTCGGTAGTTGCGCCGGCTCCCGTACGAACTCTTCGAACAACGCGGCGATCATCCGTCTGCCCTTCTGAGATACGCGAACACAATGCGGATCTCCATAGAGACGATCTTGCAGAAACGCCTGTAACTGCGCTTTTTCCGTGGCTATCTCGTCGGAGAAGTGGAGCAGGTTTCCGGGTGCCGCTCGAACCGCTTCGATGCTGTCGATGTTGTCGGCGGCAATACGCTTCGTGCAGGTGGCCACCAGATCGTTGATCTGATCGGAGATCACCCCGGAGATGGTGCGCGCGATGAGCACTCTTCGAGGCAAGTTCGGACCCTGCTGCTGGCGTACCCGCTCTTCCGAGCGGGCAAAAATGGCAACCTCACGTAGATCATCCAGTTCCAGCACATTGGATCGAAGCCCGTCATCGAGATCGTGACTGTCGTAAGCGAGAGAATCACCGATATCGGCCAGTTGCGCCTCCAGTGTCGGTGGCACATCCGGTTCGAACTCGGCCAGAGCCGGCTCGTCGTATCGCCCGTAGTGCTTGACGATCGACTCGCGCACTTCCCACGAGAGATTGAGGCCGAGGAAATCCGGATAGCGCTGTTCGAGCAGATCGACCACCCGCAGCGCATGTCGATTGTGGTTGAAGCCACCGTCGGACTCCATCAATCGATCAAGTTCTTGCTCGCCGGAATGGCCAAAGGGCGGATGGCCCAGATCGTGGCCGAGAGCGATCGTCTCGACCAGGTCCTCGTTGAGTCCAAGACGTCTGGCAACGGCGCGAGAAACCTGGGCCACCTCGAGGGTATGGGTGAGCCGCGTTCGATAATGATCCCCCTGGTGATTGGCGAACACCTGCGTCTTGTATTCGAGACGGCGAAATGCCGCGCAATGGATGATTCGTTCACGATCGATCTGGAACACCGTCCGGTGGCGATCAGCGGCTTCCGGGTGCACTCGACCCCGGCTGCGCGCACTCGGCATCGCATACGGTGCCAGTAACAGTTCTTCGCGTTGCTGCGGGGAGTTGCTTGCATCGGAGTCCGGATCGAACCCCTGTCCGGTGACCTCGGCAGAACCATCGATCATCGGGAGCCTCCCGGTCGCACTCGAATCCTTCTGACTTTCGGTTTTCCGACCGGCAAGCGGATGTCAATACCGGGCGGGATGGCGATCCCCCTCCAGCGCGAGTTCAACGACTCCAGAACCACCAGATCGTAGCCACGATCTCGGGCGATCTGTTCGAGCCTGACGACGCTTTTAGTCCGATAGACTTTCCCCTTGGCGCGCAAGACACCCACCGTTGCCGCACTGGATGCTCGCGGTGGTCCCGAGCCACAGCCTGGCGCCACCACCAGCAACGCCAGCAGCGAAAGCGAGATCCAACTCCGCACCCGGACTCGTCTGGTGCCTGTTCGATCGAATCCATTGCTCGAGATCACCCGCTCCGCCTCCCGGCAAAAACCATCTCTGGACCTCGCAACGAGGCCCAGGGCGTTGCAGCATAGCAGAGACCGCATCGTCGCGGGAGTTGACGGAGGAAACGGATGCAGATCTGTGCCCGGGGTATCTGGAACGGCACCGGACAACCACAACCAGGACGACTGGCCATCTCCAATGGCAAGATCGAGGCGGTCCTGCCGCCAGGACCGGCCCAGATCGATCTCGGCGAAGCGATCCTGTGCGCCGGATTCGTCAACGCTCATACCCACCTCGACCTCAGTCTGGCGCGGCCTACACCCCAACTGGAAGGCACCTTCGACGACGGGCTGCAATCGGTCATCGAAACGCGCAAGAACCTCGGCGACGATGGCATCACCGTGACGGCAGCTGCCGGCGCAGACGAGGCGCTCTCCGGCGGCACCACCGCCGTCTTTGACATCGATGCGCAGGGTCACTCCACGACCGCACTGTCTGACAGTGCCATGAAGCGAGTGCTGCTGCGCGAAGTGATCTCATTGCAAGACCGACCCGGAGTCGACCAGGAAGCCCTCGCCACCTTCCTGGCCCGAAGTTGCGACCCCGAGCGTGAGTTGCGCGGTGTGTCACCGCATTCTTCCTACACGGTTCACCCCGAGGTGCTGGCGCGACTGCTGCCCTGGTTTCGGGAGCGGGGCATTCCGTGGGCGATGCACATCGCGGAACCCGAGTGGGAACGCGAACTGCTCGTCGAGGGGACCGGTGAGGGAGCACACTTTCTCGAGCGTTTCGATGCCGATCCACAGCAATTCCAGTGCGGCAAAACGATGATCGAGTCGCTCCATGACTCGAAAGATCTTTCTGCACACGGCCTCGTCATCCACGGCAATGACTGCAGCGCCGATGAACTGAAACTCATCGCAGAGGCGGGTTCGGCACTGGTGTGGTGCCCACGCTCCCACGCCTTCTTCGACAGAGCTCCGCACCCGGCACCCCATGCAGCAGCGGCAGGTCTGACGGTGCTGCTGGGCACCGACGGCAAGGTATCGGCCGGCACTCTTTCAATGCTCGATGAGATGCGTGCCGCACGCACCGCTGGCCCCGATCTCGATGCCGAGATCATCTGGCAGATGGCGACCGTCAACGCACGACGCTGGCTGGCAGCAACGGGCCATCCGGAACTGCTCGGTAGCGGCACCCTGAAGGTAGGCGATCCAGCGGACCTCGTTGCGGTGTCGATTGCCGAAGGGGATGGTCCGTTACTGGAGCGGGCACTCGGAGGCGAAGTGATCGGCACCTGGATCGACGGTCGAGCGTTGCAGCCGGAGATGCTCGAGGATGCTCAGTAGCCCAGTTCTGTCAGGATCGCATCCGCGAGCAGATCGACCGGGGGAGGATCCTCCCCGGTTGCCCCGAGCGCCAGCTGCTGGAAATCCCCTTGCCAGTGGCGCTGATCGACCTCCACCTGACTGTGCCCGGCGGGTTGAATGAAGACGAGCGGGCCTTCGGCGAGATCCATCGGCTCACCATTCACCACGAAAGAGGCGACAACCGGAACCGTCCCCGAGCAATCGGCCGACCAGGAGAACTGCACCACCATCTGATCGTATTCAAATGTGC
This sequence comes from Planctomycetota bacterium, assembly GCA_050256595.1. Classification (GTDB taxonomy): domain Bacteria; phylum Planctomycetota; class UBA8108; order UBA1146; family UBA1146; genus UBA1146. The sequence goes on along the minus strand of JBBWWE010000357.1, from coordinate 496 downwards.
GATTCAGTTCGATCAGATACGGCACTGTCTTGGATTTCCCCGAAGTCGATGGCCCTCCAAACGAAGAGACATCCATCATCATCAAGTCGACCAGCACCCATGGGACAAACCAGCGGTACTGCGTTTGCCCTGCTGGTCGGCAGCGAATCAAGCCGTAGCGGATGGTCGGACGATCATCAGCGGCGGGGATGTAATCATTGGTCACGGTGACTTCCCAGAAATCACCCGTGTCATTGGTACCGCCGATTCTATTGCCTGCAACGACGTTGCCACCCGGAGCTGGGTTGCGAACACAACCGAGGTCCATCGACAGCAAAGCGAGAAGTACCAGCAACAAGCCAAGGCGCATTACAGGGTCTCCTCCCGAGATGGACCGATTCAAAAAGTGGGCCCCGTCGGCTTACACCGACGAGATTGATGGAGCGGGTGATGGGGATCGAACCCACGACTTTCAGCTTGGGAAGCTAACGCTCTACCACTGAGCTACACCCGCACA
>JBBWWE010000356.1:0-3424 GCA_050256595.1 Planctomycetota bacterium | reverse complement strand
AGAAACAAGTTGCCGCGTCAAGAAGCTATGGCAGCGTTCATGGTATCGCTGACTGATGAACGTGTGCGCTGGGAGATGGCTCCCTTCGATCATCCAGAACTGGTAATCCCCAACGGTGCCGAGGGTGATTCGAATGCGGTCGAACCCGGTGGCATACATGATGGAGAATCTGCCGACAATGCAGTGACCCTTCCGGCAACGGGAGCTGGCGGACGTGGTGACATCGGCGCTCCTCCGGTGATGGGTTTCCTCGGTGGTGGCGGGGGCAGTGGATCCGGTCCGCTCGGTGGAACCGAAGCCGATCCCATTTCCGATCTCGCCTGTTTTGAAACCAGTAATGGCGTGGTCATCTCCTGGTCCAACACCACCCCGATGAGCATGATCTCTCTGGAAATCGATCACGGTGGCGTGATGGGATTACAAGTGGTCACCCTCAGTGGAGACGCGACCAGTTTCGAGGATCCTCTCTTCCGTTCTAACGTGACCGGTTACATCCTCACGCCCTCATTCCAGGGTGTGGAGTTGAAGTCTTCCGGTTGCTTCATTCGAAGAGGCACCTTCCCGGGTCAGATTCCTCACTTCCTCAGAGGTGACATGAATCTGGACGGACAGGTCGATCTTGCAGATGCGATCGATGCCCTGCAGGGAATCTTCATGGGAGGTACGATGATCTGTCGTGATTCGGCCGACTGGAATGACGATGGAGCCGTCGATGTCTCGGATCCGATCTCGACCTTGAATTACCTGTTCGCGGGTGGACCCGCTCCGGCGCTTCCGTTCCCGTTGTGTGGTTCCGATCCGAGTTTCGATACGCTCGATTGCGACCAGATCAACAGTTGCCCCTGATCGTTGTAATTCGATAACAAGCAAAGAGAGCCTCGCATCGTTACGGTGCGGGGCTCTCTTGCTATCGTTTCAACTGTGTTCGGTTTATTCCCCGGTAAGAGATCGAACGCGCAGATTTCTGAACGCCACGGCATCTCCGTGACCGAGAAATCCGATGTGTCCCGAGGAGCGCTTCAGCCCTGGATGGGCCTGACCATCGAGAGTTCCGTCTCGACTGGCAACATCGAGATCCGCATCGACAATGACGTGACCGTTGAGCGTTATGGTGACGCGGCGACCATCACAGCGTACCTCCTGGAAGTTCCATTCGCCGACCGGCCGTTGATGCCCGCGAATGGCTGGAATCACTCCGTAGATACTGCCGTGGAACTGGTAAGGTTTCAGACTCGCGTACTTTTCAGCCCCGTCATCGAGAATCTGAGCCTCCATACCCTGGTATGCAGCGTTGCCACTGGAAGGGGCACGAAGTCCGAGACCATTGTTGGATCCGGGCCATAGTTTGAACTCGAAACGAAAGATGAAGTCGGCGTATTCATCTTCAGTGTAGATGTTGCCGCCATTGCCGGCTTCACAGTGGATTTCTCCACCGCTGAATTGATATCCATCGATCTCGCCGGTCCAACCGTTGGCACTGAGACCGTCAAACAGTGATTGCCAGGATCGACAGCGCTGGCGAATCTTGCGGGCCATCTCTCGTCGGTTTTCGGGAACACCGCGGGTCAACAGCAGAGCATCGAGCAGGTTGATACAGTAGGCCTCGTAGCGGCCCGCTTCCATCTGCTCGGCGAGTTTCAGGATGCGGTCTGCATCTCTGCCCTTTTGCGCTTCTGGTGCGGCAATCAGCCGATCCACCAGCGGTTTCATCGCCTCCGGGGCGCCCAGAGCCGCAAGCGCATCGAGAGAAGCCTCCGTGGTGGCTGGATCACCTGCAGTCAGTGATCGCAACAGGGCCGCTACGACCTGCTCGGTTTCCCCTCTTGCAGCCAGAGCGGTAGTTGTAGCAGGTCTCCAGCGAACCGGGCCGTTGCTCAGAACATCGAGCAGGGCTTGCTGCGCAGCTGCTCCTGGAATGAAACCCAGAGAACGGATCGATTCATCGGACCAGTTTTCATCGGCGAGGATCGAACTCGAGAGTGCTGCGACTGCGATGGGATCCCCGAGTTCTCCCGCCATGCGGGCGAGAAATCTTTCAACACCTTCCGGATGGGTGCTGGAAACAAGTTGTGCATAGACACTGGCCAGGGCTGTCCTTTGTTTTTCCTGGCCCGGTGCGGTGGCCAGCATCACGAGACCATGCAATGCACTTCGGGCGGTTGCGTCTTGCTGGAGCAGTTCATTCTTTTGTTTGAGATCGCCCTCGATGAGGGTGCGATCTTTTACGTGCACGAATACAGCGTGGATCTGTTTTGCATCTTCGGCGAGGGCTGCTTCGAGGATCACCTGCTTTTCGCTGGCATCGGTGCCGAGCAGTTGCTGAAGCAGGGTGTCGGCGGGTGTCTTGGCTGGAGTTTCTTGCGGGGTCGGATCCTGACAGAAACCCGGCACAGACATCGAAATGAACCATACGACGAGTAATGATGTGAAAGTGGTCAACCGCATGAGAGATCTTCCTGACCGATGAGAAAAGGGCCACCGTTGGGTTACTGGGATACCTGCCGATGGGGATCACTGAAAGAGATGTCTCGATCCTTGCTCCGTTTCTTTGGTCACGTCCGAACTGGCATTACCTGTTATTCCATATAGGTTTATCTAGATATGTTCGGGGTTTCCTCCCCTTGCATTGCTACCGATAACATCGAGAATACGAGGAGTATAACATCATTAATTACGCCAGATATTTGACGTATATGGATTCAACAGGAGGTGTGGAGATGCGGATCGAATCAGCACGAAGTGTCGCCAGTTTTTCTCGTCAGATCGGTTTTGTGATCCCGGTACTGCTGGGATTGTTGATCTGTTCAGCCGTGGGCCTCGGCCAGGTTCCAGCTGTCCCTCCCAGTGTTGATAATGCGGAGATACGCGCCCAGTTCACGGCTGTGGACGCTGCTGGAAATACCATGGGAACCATCGGATTTCGTGGTGTCGTCTCCATCAATCGCGGAGCAGGAGAGACCAATAGTAACGGTGAAATCACTTATCCGATGGAAGTCATCGGCGCTGAGTTACGAAACCTGACCTTCGGTTTCCAGTTGAGCATTAGAACTTCTCCGGAGGCACCCTGGGAAGCGGTTCCTTGGCCGTCAAGTAATCCGCCAATTTACCGAGTCGAAATGAGGCTTCACGATGCTCAGGGCAACGTACTCGGATCTGCCTCCGATGTGCCATTGACTCCCGCTTCGAACTTTGCGCAGGGGCCAGATCAGCTGGTTCCCGTGGTCCGGTGGTATCTGGATCTCGCCGATACGGTGATCCTCATCGACCCCAATGGTAATTCCTCGATCACCCTGGTACCCAATCCAGATTTCCCCGAGGTCTCGATCATCCAGAATCCTTCCTTTTCCGTAGACCCGGCCAGTTCGGTTGCGATGGGACCCTCGGTCATCTATTACACGGGCGCTCCTCCTATCCCTGGTTTGAT
>JBBWWE010000355.1:0-2518 GCA_050256595.1 Planctomycetota bacterium | reverse complement strand
TGCAGCAGACGGAGCGGCCCTCGCTGCAGAGGTCGAGAACGGCAACAATGTCTACTTCGAAGCGGGAGACCACTGGGGATTCGTCCATCTCATCACTCCATACGACAACTATGACGGAGTCGATCAAGGGGTCCCCCCTGTCGATGGAGATGACTCTTTCCTCAGCATGAACGGTGCCGATAGCGGATTCGGACTCGATACCTCTGACCTGAGCGGAACTGCCTACAACCAGGCTTCTGCAGGCCTTGACTACACCGACCATATCACCGCTCTTGCCGGAGGCGCAGGACCCAACGCCGCACAGATCTGGACCGATGCGGTTCAGGGTTACGGTACCGGGGTCTTCTACGCCACCGATGCTCCGTATGGCAACACCATCTCCCAATCGTGGGAGTTTGGTGGATTCGGCGGAGATCAGGTTGATCTGGCCGCTCGATACATCGCAGCTCTTGGCGGCGGTGGCGGGCCGGTAGGGCCGCTCTTTGGTCGCGGTGACTGTAACGCCGACGGTGCCTTCAACATCGCCGATGCCGTGTTCACCCTGGCTGCGCTCTTCTCGGGTGGCCCGGCAGGCTCCTGTGCAGATGCCTGTGATGCCAACGGTGATGGTTCACTCAACATCGCCGATGCGATCTTCACTCTGGCAGCGCTGTTCAGCGGGGGGTCCGCTCCGTCTGATCCGGGACCGACCGACTGTGACGTGGATCTGGACGATAGTGACGCGCTCGATTGCGCAAGTTTCCCGCCCTGCCCGTAAACCAGGCACAAGCGATAACATTGCGCCAGGGGGCCTTTTCCGCCAGGGAAAGGCCCCCTGTTCTTTGCTTCATGCCCTCCACAGCGCCGACCTCGCACTCCCCCATTCTCATGACTAATATGGAACCAAGATCGTCGAGGGGGGCCATCTCGTATTGAGGTTCCCTCTCGCGATGCTTGGGTTCGAAAAAAAACAAATAACGACCGGTTGCGGTTCACCGATTCACACCGACAGGTGTGCCTGTGTGGAACTCCAGCGATTCGTCGCGCCAGGGGGGTGTGCTCCCATCGGCGCCTGCTGGCAACTCGATGAACAAACAGGAAGTCGAGGGAACGAATGCGTAAGTTGTTATTGATCACAACCATTCTCGCTTTTTCTGCCACCAGCCTGTGGGCGCAAACCGGCGGAGACGAGTGTGACGTTGCAGATGTGATTACCATCTCCGGTTTCGGGACCTACATCGTTGCGATGGATAACACCACTGCGACCACCGGAACCGATCCTGCTCCGACAATTCCCTGTGCCGTTTTTGGCCAGAATACCAATGACATCTGGTTCTCGTTTGTCCCGGATGCCGATGGTGTCATCGATGTCACCACCTGCGATCCAGCAAGCTGGGACACCGACATGATCCTCTACGATGGATCTGGCGGTTGTGGAGCTCTTCTCGAGTTGGCCTGCAACGGAGATGCCATCACCAATCCTGGTCCCTGCCAGGCCTTTTACTCGGAGTTCGAAACTCCCACAGCAGTGTCTGCCGGAATCACCTACTACCTCCGAATCGGTAGTTGGGGAGCCATTTCCGGAGCCGGCAATCTCACCATCAACTTCTTTGCCATCGGAGCCGAAGTCTGCGATGACGGCGCCGATAACGACAGCGATGGCCTCATCGACTGCGCCGATCCTGACTGCATCGGGGTCGGTCTCTGTGGACCCGAGATTTGCGACGATGGCTTCGACAACGATGGGGACGGTCTCATCGACTGTTTCGACATACTCGACTGCCAGGGAACCCCCGCGTGCCCACCTGCGACCAACGATGAGTGCGTCGATGCCGTCGACATCCCCATCGCGGGAGCCGGTATCTACACCGCTTTCATGGATTCAACGAGCGCCAGTCTCGGTGCTGATCCGCTGCCAGGCATTGCCTGCGCTGGCATGGGTCAGTTCGAAAACGATATATGGTTCAGTTTCGTCCCGGACCAGGACATGGTCGCAGAGGTTCACACCTGTGATCCGGTCGCCTGGGACACCGACCTGTTGGTCTACGAGGATCCTACCAACGATTGCAGCGCGATGACCGAACTCGCCTGTAACGGAGATTCCACTGTCCTCACCGGATGCCAGGGCTTCTACAGCCACATCCAGTTCTTGAGTGTTAGCGCCGGAACGACCTACAGAATCCGTATCGGCTCGTATGGGCTTGGAACCGGCGGTGGTGTCGGAACCGTCACCGTCATCATGCAGATTCCTACTCCGGAGATCTGTGACGATGGCATCGATAACGACGTCGATGGAGCCACCGATTGTCTCGACTCGGATTGTTTCGCGGATCCGATCTGTATCTTCACGCCTGGAGATGAGTGCTTCGTCGCCATCGATGTATTCGACGGTGCCAATCCGATCAGTAATCTCCCCTTCACCACCAGTACCGATCCTCCTGTCGATATCTCTCTCTGCCCTGGTACCGGCAACGGTGCCATGGCCTTTGACGGCTGGTGGGAATATGAGGCCACCGAAACTGCCGATTACTGGATTCAT
>JBBWWE010000354.1:0-4419 GCA_050256595.1 Planctomycetota bacterium | reverse complement strand
CTCTGTTGATGATATTCCTGACCAGAAGTGGTTTGCTGAACGTCGATAATTTTCGCCACTACCGCAAGTACTCCATCGTCGGGGCTGTAATTCTCGGGGCGTTGTTGACCCCTCCTGATGTCGTGACCCAGTTGTTGATGGCGGGACCGCTGGTGATCCTCTACGAAGTGGGGATCATTGCGTGTTCGATGAGTGCCCGGAAGAAGTCAGGAGATGGTTGATGGATTCGCTTGCTCGCGGATCTTCGATCTCCACCAACGAAAAACAGGAGTAGCTCGTGTGTTCTGATGAAGACCTGGTTGCCGATTCTGATCTCACGCGTGATGCAGGGGAGAACCTCCGCGTCGGGGTGATCACTGTCGGAGATGAGATCCTCGAGGGTCGTATCGTCGATCTTCATTCGCGAACTACCTCAGCATTGCTCACTCCACTCGGAGTCGAGGTGGTGTGGCATCTGAGCATCGGAGATGCTCCTGGAGCACTCAACTCGGCCCTCCAATCAACCCCTGCACCCGTCGATGCGATCATCGTCGCCGGAGGATTGGGACCGACTGAAGATGATCGTTCCCGGCAAGAGATCGCCTCTGCAACCGCAGAACCTCTCGAGTTCGATGAGGAATCGTGGCAACGAATTCGAGATCGCCTGGTCAAGGCGGGCCTCGAACCAGCGCAGAACAATCGAAGCCAGGCGTATCGACCCCGTGGCAGCGCCTCTCTCGCCAATGAATGGGGCAGTGCACCTGGATTCCAGATGTCTTTTGGCGCCGAGACGATGCTGTTTGCTCTTCCCGGTGTTCCGACCGAGTTTGACCCGATGCTGCGGAAATACGTGCTTCCGTGGGCCCAATCGGGCTCCGTCAAGATCGAGACGGGTGAGATTCTCGAGTTCATCGGGGTTCCCGAGTCGAGACTCGATGAGTGGATTGTTGCGGAACTCGGCGAGTCCGGAACTCACCACATCTGCGTCAAGGGTTGGGGGCAAATCGAGGTACGGTTACCTGCCGGGGTTTCTCTTGGACGCCAATCCAGTGACAAGTTCGGGGCTCGTTTTGTCGGCGAGGGAGGGATCGGTGTCGAAGCGCATCTGGTGAAAGAAGCGCTCCAGACAGGAATCACCATCGCGACGGCGGAATCCTGTACGGGAGGCCTGATAGGAGCGAGGATCACCGAGGTTGCCGGTTGTAGCGAGGTCTATCTCGGTGGTTGGGTGTGCTATTCCTACGAGGCGAAGTCGCGTGATCTGGGAGTGGATCCGGCAGTGATCGAGGTCGAGGGTGCGGTCAGCGCTCAGGTGGTCGAAGCGATGGCATCCGGTGCTCGTGACCGGTCGGGGTCTGATCTGGCAGTTGCTGTCAGCGGTATCGCCGGCCCGGGTGGTGCGACCGAGCAGAAACCGGTGGGGACCGTCTGGATGGCACTTTCTGGCGGCGAGGGAACCTCCTCCCATTGCTACCAGTTGAGCGGAACACGCGATCGCATCCGGCAACTCACCACCAACCTGGCAATGCAGGTCGTCCTGGCGAGGATTCGCCAGCAGGAGATACCCGGATGGTCGAAGCAACGATCCTGACAGGGGATGGATCCCCGACTCGTTACCACCCACGGTATCAACAGCACTACCACTCTCTCAGCGGGGCGCATCTCGAGGCGCGAATGCGTTACGCGGTCGCCGGCCGCGTTGTCGAGGCCGCTCGCGAGCGAGGCAAGATCCGGATTCTCGATGTCGGCTTTGGACTCGGGACCAACCTGGCCTGGGCGATTCACGAGATCCAGCAAGAAGTCCCGGGTGCTTTCATCGAGATCGTGTCCTTCGAGCGGGAATTGCTGCCGGTAGAGGAACTGCTTCCTCATTTCAAGGCGCTTCCCGAGGCGAGGCTGGCGCGGATGCTCCAAGCTCTGGTGGAATCCGGCCAGTGGATCGAGAGTCACCTGAGACTCCATTTGATCTGCGGAGAAGCCCAGGTGGAGATCGAGACGGTCGATGGACCGTTCGATTCCGTGTTCCTCGATCCATTTTCGCCCGGGTCCAATCCTGAACTGTGGTCTCGTTCCTTCCTGGCGGCGATTCGCCGGAGAATGGCCGATGGTGGTATACTGACGACATACAGTAGTGTCCGATCAGTGAGGCTCGCCTTGTTGCAGGCGGGTTGGGAGATCGGCGCTGGTCCGCGAGTCGGATCGAAGTCGTCGGGAACCCTCGCCTCGTGTGGTTCGGTACTGCCTCCGCTGCCTGGCATCGCGCCAAAACAGAGTCGTTGGCTCTCCCGGCAACTACGGCGGCAAGGAGATGGAGAAAAGTGATGATCTGCGCTCCCTGGGACCATCGACAACTGCTTGTAATGCTGCTGCTGTGCATCGGATGCCTGTCCTGGACTTCGATCTCGGCAGATTCCCCGCCGCAAACCTCACCCAAGAAATCGGTCGCTGCCCAGCAACCGGAGTTACCGGAGTTGACACCCCAAAAAAAGCAGCAGATCCAGACCTGGGTTTTCGAATTGCAGCGCCAGCGGGTCACGAATCGAACCCGAGCTGAAAGACAACTGCTGCGAGTCGGTCCCGCCGCAGTGCCCTATGTCGTCCCGGTTTCGCGTTCTCGCTTCGACCTGGCTCGAATCGCGGCGTTGCGGATCCTGCTCAAGTCGCCACGCTACGAGGCGGCGTCCAGCGCTCTGGTGGGGCTCGAGGCCGACAATCGCTGGGTTCGCAAACTGTCCTGGCAGTTGATCGAAAAGATCAGTGGGGTGCGTAGCAAGTTTCCCTGGGATGGCCAGGATCTGGCCCGCCAGCGCAAGTCAAAAGCACGCATCTGGCAGCGCTGGTACCGCGACCAGGAGAATCTTTGTCGGCAAGAAGAGCGGCTCCTGCGCGAGGCAGACGCCGATGGGGTCGATTCAGAGGAATCGGCAGCACCAGATCCGGAAACTGGCCGATAACAGCCTGCCTGCACCTCGATTTCCTCGCGCCTCGACCGGCCTGACTTCTGTCGCCAGCAACATCACGATCGTCTCTTTCGCGACCCTTGCGAGCGGGTCTCCCCTTTGCTACGTTCGGCGGCTGCGGTGGGGGATGGACCTGGTGAAACTCCTGGTTCTGCAGGAGTGTTCCTTTTCATTCTCCAGCGACTCTGTGAAGTGACTCCGATCCCATCTCGGTGGGAAGTCATCGATGCAAAGATCGACTTGAAGTCGATGGGAGAAGAAACGCCCAGGTGCGTTCTGCTCCGGGTCCGCATCGAACAGTAGAGATGTTTGACCCACTCGGGCCGAGTTGATCGACTTGAGTGCCTTCTCATCATCTTTGCAGGTGTCGTGAGGTATCTGCATCCGGAGTGACACCAGAGTACTGATGAGGTGTTTTATTTCGTGACGCTGTGCATCGCGTCGAGGGGAATCGTTACGTGAAGCGTGACAATCTGAGTCTGGGGGAATGTTGAGTTCGCAGAAGAGTTCATCCACCACCGTCGAGGAAGTCTGGGAACGACTTCGCCTCGCGATCACATCGACCATCGGGGAGATGAGAATGAAACGGTGGTTCCAGGATGTAACTCCCTCAGGACTGGATGATGGTGTACTTCGACTGATGGTGCCTTCTCGCACAGCACTGGAATGGATCGAGAACAACTACGGGGACACTCTATGTCGGGAAGCACGTCAGGCGGGACTCGAATCGATTCAACTGATTCCAGCGCGCGGATCTTCTCAACAATCGAGCACGTCTCCACAGGTTCATAGCGAGGCTGCCACCGTGGGCCGATCTGCAGTGGTCAGAGATCTGGACCTGGCGCTGGGAGCAGCCACCCACCCCGATTCGGGCGAGCGCTCGGCAGTATCGCGGCCCCGAACACGCGATGGCGCCATTCCAGGAGGACCGGCCGGATTACGCAAGGATCTGACCCTGGAGCGGTTCGTCGTCGGCAAGTCGAACCTGGTGGCTCACTCCGCAGCTCTCGAGATCTTGCGGACCCCGGGCGTCTCCTTCAATCCGCTCTTCTTGCACGGCGGGAGCGGACTGGGAAAGACACATCTGCTGCAGGCGATCACCAGAAAGTTTTTCATCCAGGGAGAGCGTGACATTCGCTACGTGCAGTGCGAATCCTTCGTTCATCAGTTTGTTCGGGCGCTCCGACAGCAATCCCTCGAACGATTCCGGACCAGTTTCCGGGATCTGAAGGTGTTGGTCATCGATGACGTTCAGATGATCGCCGGCAAGAGAAGCAGCCAGCAGGAACTGCTCGAGACATTTGATGCCATCGCTGCACAGGGTGGCCAGGTTTTGCTCGCTTGTGATGTTCCTCCGAGAAAACTTTTGCATCTTCATCAGCAGTTGCAAAATCGATTTTCCGCGGGTCTGGTGGTGCGCGTCGATCCTCCAGACATGGAAACCAGGGTGAGCATTCTGCAGCAGGAAGTGATCCGAAGC
>JBBWWE010000353.1:0-3173 GCA_050256595.1 Planctomycetota bacterium | reverse complement strand
GCCCAATCCTCGAGAGTGGTCGGGATCGGTAAACCCTGCGCTGAAAGTGCCCCCTGTGCCCAGATGAGAATCGACAGCACGAACATCGACCGGATCATCGAATTCCCTTCTCACGGTAACGGATAAGACTCCCCATCAGTTTACCTCAGGGGATGGCAACTCGCACAGGAAACCTACCTGAGAGTTGGCCTGGGCCATTCAAGCAGGTTCTGACCGGAAGTTCCCTTCGATGAGGTCACGCATCTGCTGGGCATCGAGAAGTGGTGTTTCGTCACTGCGAAACTGATATCCGGCAGTCACCGGGGTACCGCCAGCATCTGTGTGACCAGAGCGATGCTCGGCGGTGATGACCAGGTGGTCTTCGAACTGGCGGATGCGGCTTGCTTCTTCAGGATCGGTCAGCGACTCGTGTCGTTTCTCGCCAGGGCGAGCGCCGATGATCTCGATGGTGGCATCTTGCGCGATGGCCTGTGCAAGTGTGTCGAGGCGACAGGCGTGCAGTCTTGGTACGAAAATATCTCCGCCGATACCATCGAGAAGGGTGCGATAAACGATGGATACCAGAGTTTCATCGTCGATCCAGAAACGGGTCATCTCGGGATCGGTGAGGGTCAATTTTCCAGACTTGACCTGTTCCTGGAACAGCGGGATGACACTTCCTCGGCTACCGATGAGATTTCCGTGACGGACGATGTCGAAGCGAGGTCCAGCAGTACCTGATTCGGCATCGGCACGGACCAGCAATTTCTCCATCACCAGTTTGGTCGCACCGTAGATGCAAGCCGGCTGCACCGCTTTGTCGGTTGAGTGCGCGATGACCCGCGAGACTCCGGCATCGCGAGCCGCCTCGATGATGTTCATCGTTCCCTCGATGTTGGTTCGGACTGCCTCCGTCGGATTGGCCTCCGCGATGGGGACGTGTTTCATGGCGGCGGTGTGGAGAAGCAGCGAGACTCCCTCGAGGGCGTGACGCAGACGTTTCAGATCTCGGATATCACCGACCATCGAGCGCAGCGCCGGATGCTGGAAACGTGGATCACAGAGGATGTCGTGATGCTTGTGCTCGTCGCGGGAGAAGACGATGACACGCGATGCTCCCGATTGTTCCAGCAGCCACCGAACCAGCAGTTTTCCCGTTGTTCCGGTGCCACCGGTCACCAGCACCGAAGCCCCTTGCAGGGATTCGGGAAGGGGCATTTTACCGGCTTCCTGGCAAGGATCTGAATACACGTCCATCGCTTTGGGGCTCCCCTGCTGCGCAACGGGTTGGGCTCCCCTTCGGTGTAACCGCGTCATCGGTCGCCAGCAACCGTCCCGATTCGTCGGTCACAGCAGTAATGGCCGTACGGAGGCCCTCCACCCGTCCCGTTTTCCTTGACGATGGGTGGAGGGGATGGTTCGATGCGGGGCTCTGCTGAGTCGAGGTGGAGTCAGTTGTCTGTGCGAAAGTGAGATGGTCATGGCCAAGGGCAAGACGAGTCGTGAGTACGTGTGGCTCCAGTGCTCGGAGACTGGGGACCTCAATTACAGGACCCAGGTCAACGTCAAGGGTGGGCTCCCCGAGAAACTCAAAGCGGGTCTACAGAAATACTCACCTCGATTGCGCAAGCACACCCTTCACAAGATCAAGCGCAAGTAGCCTGCCATCGCCTGGGTCGGGTGGCGCTAGAACCCCAGTTCCGGGCGTCGCAGGATTCCACCCAGATGGGCCGTCCAGGTCAGACTGATAAAACCCAGCACCAGTAGCCCGAGGACGATTCGCGGCACGAGCGGTTGAGGTTTTTCCCCCTGCATGTAAGCGATGACCGCCACCAACGATGCGGCTCCAGCCAGCGACATGATGGTGAAAGAGATGCGGCCCCACAGACCGTGGTTTTCCATCTGTTCCTGATCGATGTCGATGATTTCTGCCAACCATTCGGCTGAGGTTCCTCCGGTGAAGTAAGCGACCACTGCAGCGATGGAGCAGATCAGCACGAAGCCATGGGCGATCTTGAAGTCGGTGTCGCTGGAGGAGCGCAGCGCTCGGACCAGAAAGAACATAGCCACCGGGCACAGCAACACGGGGATATGAACCACCAGCAGATGAAGCCAGGTCGAGCCCATCAGTCCCCTGTCCCGATCGCCTCGCTGGGATCGACTCCCTCATCCACCTGGCTGTAATCCAGTTCCGAGCCACGCATGCTGTGTGGAATCAGATAGACGCCGGTCATCACCAGTGCTGCAGCCAGTACAACGGCCCGCGAGACCTTTTCGTTCTTCTTCTCGCGGCCACCGATGGCTGCCGCAGCGATCAACCAGCTGACCCACATGATGAGCATCTTGTTATCGGTGAGATCTCCGCCGAAGGGAAAACCAGTCCAGTATTCCCCGAAGGCGTACTTCTGCACGATCGGCCCCAGTATCATCCCGCCAAGAGTCATTCCGGTCAGAGCGATGAACGCTAGTTTGCGCATGTCATCGGCACCGAAGATGGCTGCCAGTCCCGCTCGCATGCCGATCAATACCGAGAAAAACATCATGAAGATGTGTGGCCACAAGATGGCGTCGGGTACCGGATCCTTGTAGCGAAGCACTATATTGTCCTGACCCTCAGCAGGAATCCTGGTGCTTTTCTCGCCCACTGTCAGGGTGACGAAGTATTCCATCTTGCCGGCGGCCGGCTGAATCGGCAGATAGGCAGCCCACTCGGCACCGTCTTCTTTGGTCTCTTTCACAAAAGATATGATGGTGAAGGAATCGTCGGTCTTGAACCTCTTGTGGTTCAGCTTTGCCTCGAACTTCAACTCATCCGATGAGCCTCCCGGATCGGGCAGTGCAACCCGAGCCTCGCCGGAGGTCTCTTGCGATCGAACGAGGCGGTACTTGTGAGACTGTCCGGCCGCATCGAAGGTGCCGCGGAAAGGATAAGTTGGTCCCGTCGTTCGCTGATAAACAACAGCGGAGATCATGATCAGCACCGCCAGAACCCACAACCAGCCCTTGCTCATGTTCGGCCCTCTTTCACGGCTGCCAGAAGTGCAGCCACCGTCGAATCAGAAACAACGAGAACGCTCTCCGGATGTAATGGATCTTTTACTTTCTGTCGAGTGGGGTTACTTTCTATTACGGTATCCTGAATCGTATCAGGCCCATTGAAATGCCATCTGAGGCGATTCTTCCTGCCCTCAACA
>JBBWWE010000352.1:0-2123 GCA_050256595.1 Planctomycetota bacterium | reverse complement strand
AGCGCCACACATCGAACGACCCGAGCAGCGTCCACTGGAAAATCTGGGCTATTACCGAATTTCCAGGGCAACGGTGAACATCAGCGGAGAGTCGATCGACGGCTGGGTTTCACGCACCGGATACACCGGCGAGGACGGGTTCGAGATCTATCTTCCCTCGGCCAACGCCGAGCCGGTCTTTGATGCTCTGGTAGACCTGTCCGACGAGGTGATCGCCTGCGGACTCGGTTGTCGCGACACCTTGCGACTGGAAGCGGGGATGCCCCTGTACGGACATGAGTTGTCGGAGCAACTCGATCCCATCGGTGCCGGACTCTCTTTTGCCATCGGCCTCGACAAGGAATGCGGATTCATCGGCCAGCAGGCGCTGCGCCAGATCACCTCCACCGGCCCCGAACAACATTTGCGTGGATTCGTCGTCGAAGGACGGCGCCCGGCCCGTCAGGGGGCCGCCATCCTTCATCAAGGCCAGAAAGTCGGTGAGGTCACCAGTGGTTCTCCATCTCCGACCCTCGGAGTGCCCATCGCCTGCGGATACGTCGCCTCTAGTGTCGCCGAGGAAGCGCTGCTGGAAGTCGATTTGAGAGGGCAAGCGGCTGCGCTCAAGGCGCATCCATTGCCCTTCTACACCCGTGCTGCTGAGAATGCCTGAGACCCGAGAACTCGACCAGGAACCCGGATACCCGCTTGCAAATTCGACCTCCCTGGCCGATATTTCGCCACATGGCGGCACACATGCCGCCGAACTACAAGGAAGGGAAGAGGGATGGCAAAAGTCCCCCAGGATCGCAAGTATCTCCCATCACACGAGTGGGCCCAGAGTGTCGATCAGCTGGTAGTGGTCGGAATCTCCGAGTTCGCGGCCGAGGAACTGGGTGAACTGGTCTATATCGAGTTGCCAGCGGAAGGTTCGCTCGTCAAGTTCGATACTTCATTCGGAGAAATTGAATCGGTCAAAGCGGTCAGTGAGTTGAGCTCACCGGTCACGGGAACCGTGGTCGAGGTCAACCAATCGCTCACCGACAGCCAGCAAGCGATCAGCGACTCTCCCTACCAGGACGGTTGGATGATAAAAGTAAAACCTGATGAGAACTCGGGTATGGAGAAACTGCTTGAAGCCGAGAGTTACGAATCACAACTGAGCAAATCCTGAGTTGAAAACTGCACCAATGTTGCTGACGAAGACCCTCCATCAAATTCGATGCCTCGCCCCTGGCCCGATGTCGGCGGCTGACAACATGGCACTCGATGATCTGCTGCTCGATGAGCCCGGCTGGTTCATGCGACTCACTCGCTGGGATTCTCCTGCCGTGACCATCGGCCGATTCCAATCCTGGCCTGAACTGGTCGGACAAGATGATTGTGGACTACCACCACTCCATACTTTCGATACGCCCGCGACCAATGCTGATTCTCTCTCGACCGTCCGTCGAATCACCGGAGGAGGAGCGATCGTCCACGGACAGGACCTGACCATCGCCATCGCCGGGGACTGCCCATCGGGTGTGTTTCCTCAGCGACGCCCGGTAGAGGTGGCAAGACGCATCTCCTCGATCCTCGCGGGGCTGTTCGATCGGCCGGCAAGTTGCCGCTCCGGGAATTCAAACGAACGTTCGATGAAGGTCATCGCCGACTGTTTCCAGCGACAATCAGCCAGTGACGTGGTCGTCAGCGGCCCCGACGGACTCATCAAGGCGGGAGGAATCGCTCTCGCCTTTCGGAACGGACGGGTTCTGATCGAAGCGAGTCTGCGCAGAGATCTGCTCGATGCCGATCCCGCCGATGATCTGCAACGACTCACTCGCCTGGCAACAGCCCTCGGACTCGAACCACAGCCGTGGCAAAAAGACCACGCTGTCAGACAAGGATCATGGTCGCGGGAAATCGCCGATCGGGTCAGGGAGCGATTTGGTAACCCGCAGTGGAATCGTCGCTAGGAACTCTCGTCAGCGCCGCGCGCACTCCACCAGTCACGCAACGATTCGACATCGCGAACGATTTGCCGCTTGAGGGCATCCGCCGACTCGAATCGCCTCTCTCCTCGAAGACGCCGATGTAACTCCACTTCGATGTCGGTGCCGTAGAGATCCCCTTCAAACCCATCGAGATGCGCTTCGAGACAA
>JBBWWE010000351.1:0-8309 GCA_050256595.1 Planctomycetota bacterium | reverse complement strand
TCCGATCTCGTCCAGGATCCGGATATGACTCCGGATCCTGGATACCGGAATTCTCCGGTGGATGAGAACGAAAGAGGAGGGGATCAATTGCCTCATTTTAATACGTTTGTTTTCAGTGGGCTGTTTGTGCTCTCTACCGTGGTTACAGCATCCGTTGCTGCTCAGAGCGCCACCATCGAGTTCGAAGCGGGTGTTTCAGTTCCCATCAACAACCCGGTCAATTACTCCCGGCTTGAAGATGTCAATGGAGATGGAAATCTCGACATCGTTGCTGTGGTGGGTGAGCCCGGTGTTGATTCCGCTCTCAATGTATCGCTAGGAAACGGCAGTGGTTCCTTTGCCACTGCCATGGCCAGTCCGATTTCGGTCAATTTTCCATGGTCGATTGCGATCGCTGATTTCGACGAGGACGGTCTCGTTGATGCAGTGGTCTCCGACCTCATCAATTCTCAGTTCAGTTATCTGAGCGGAAACGGGGATGGCACCTTCACCATGGAGCCACGACTGATTCCTGGATGGGGTGGAGGGAATCCACAAATCCTCGCTATCGATGTGGATGAGGATGGGCACATCGATCTGGTTGCTCCAGATTTCTTCGGTTCCCGGTTACTGGTGGCATGGGGCACCGGTATCGATGATCCCATCGCTTCCTTCGATGGACTCACTTCCATGGCGCTCTCTGGTTTTCCTCTCAGTGTCGATGTGAAAGACCTTGATGGAGACGGTGATCTGGATCTGTGTTGCGGTTTCAACACCGGTAGTGGTGGTGGAGTGGCCACCTCGCTGGCAACGGGCAATCGTACCTTCAGCGCAGAACAACGACTGATTGGAGGACTGACGGGATCTCACTGGTCGGTGCAGGCTGTGGATCTCGATGGAGGCTCTCCAGAGATCGTCACCGTCTCGGAAGCCGATGGTTTGCTGGGTCTCTACACGCTACAGGCGGGGATCCCCCAGGATCCGAGCCTGATCCCGGTGAGTTCGTCGAGCCGACATCTGGACATCGGTGATCTGAATCTCGACGGAATGCTCGATCTTGTCGTTCGAGATGCGACGAGTGGTAACTTCCAGGTCTTTCAGGGATTGGGCGGATTGGGGTTCGTCAGCGTTCTAGAAGTTACCGGACCCACTGCTTTTCCAGCATTGCAACTCGCTGATGTCGACGAAGATGGTTTGCTCGACATCTTTGCCGCAGATTACAGCGAACTTACTGTCTCTTATTATCGCAATGCAACACAGGCTGGAGTCATTTTCATCCGTGCCGATGTCAACACCGATGGCAGCACTAACGTCGCCGATGCCATCTTCTTGCTGGCGTTTCTCTTCAGCGGGGGAACCGTGCCCGGTTGCATGGATGCCAGCGATATCAACGACGATGGCACCACCAATATCTCCGATGCCATCACGTTGCTGGCAGTTCTCTTCAGCGGTGGAGGGCCGACACCAGAACCGGTCGGCAGTTGTGGGCTCGATCCGACCCAGGACAACCTCGATTGTCTGAACTCGGGTGATTCCTGCTTGTGAGGATCGGTACATCTAGACCAGAAGATGTAGCGGACGCTTTGCTACGGTCCTCCGACAGCCAGTAGTAGATCGAACTGCGCCTGGTTGTGGGCGATGATGGAGTTGAGCCAGCCGGTCCGAGCCTCGCTCAGATCGGCTTCTCTACCGAGCAGTTCATCGAGGAGAGCATTACCAGCCTGGTAGCGCAGCCGAACCAGAATTAACGTTTCCTCGCTGGCTTCCAGCTGGCGGTTGGCAGAGGTCATCGAAGCACGTGAAGCGGTGAGTCGAGCGAGGCTCTCACGGATCTGTGCAGAGATCCTCAGTTCCAGTTTTTTCATCGCCAGTTGGGTTTCTTCGAAGATGGCGATGGCTCTTCGATGGGAAGCCCCGGAATCGAACCCGAATTGCCAGCCGATGCCCACCTCGGCGGTCTCCTGGTCGTCGAGATCACCCGCTTCTGCACCGAAACGACCAATCCCCGTTCTCGCACTGACGATGGGATGGCCCCATGCAGAAGAAGCACGACTGAGAGAGCGAGAAGCGCGAACCTCCGCCCGGGCTGCCATGAGGTCGGGTCGCTGCTGAAGTCCGCGTTCGATCAACTCTTCGGCAGTGAGATCTTGCAACGGAAATTGCACCGGGCCAGGTACTGGATGGTTCCGCGCATGCGGACTCTGTGACATCAGGATCAAATCAGGCACAAGAATCGAGCCTGATCCGTTTTTATCTGATAGCACGAGAAATTCCAAGAGCCGGACAGATGCGATCTGTGCATTTGCATGGGCGATGGTGAGATCTCTCTCGGCGGCAGCTTCTTTTGCCTGTGCGCCGAGTACGTCTTCACGTAAACCATCGCCTGCCTCGAATCTGGCATTGGCGGTAGCGACGATCTGGTTACCGAAGTTCACTCTTCTCTCGGCGATATAGATCTCCATATGCGAACGAACCAGATCGTGATAGAGCTGCGCACCGTGATGAAGTGCCAGTTGCTCGATCGAGGAAAACTGTTGTTCGCTGGAGATGAGTTCCTCTTCGGCGGCAAGTCGGCGGTGCCAGTCTCCCCATGGGTCCAGATCGAGACGTATTTCCAGGCCGGTGAAGACGCTTTGCTTCGAAACATCGACGATGATCCCATCGGTGCCCTGGGCAACTCCGTCGGTACGAGCGTAGTCGATTCTCGGACCGATGGTGGGAAGGAAGGCGGCATTGGCGATTTGCTGATTCGCCGCCGCTGCACGGGTGCGCTGTCGCGCCATCTGGATGGAAAGGGCATTACTCTTCGACAGTTCGAGCACTTCGGAGAGAGAAATTGTTCGAGCGTCCGGGAACCGCTCATCAGGGGGTTCGGTGGCTTCCGTATCATCTTGCTCGCCGGCAGATTCATCGGTGGTCTCTTCGGGTTGTTCTTGCTCAGATTGTTGCGGGATCCAGAGGGCCAGGTCATTTGAGCGGACGTTGGTCGATGAATCGGTGCCGCAAGAACTCAGCAGCAGTGAGATCAACGCGATGGTCAGCGATCGCAACAACGAATTCTCCAGACAATTCACGAAATCAAACTCACGGGTTGATCTGCTGAGGTAGTACGGGGATTCGATGAGATTCAAGGGTTCGACCCCACTGCTTCTACCCTGTCTCCCTTCTGAACCAGTCCTTTTCCGACCAGGATCACCTTCTCGTTACCGCTCAATCCGTCGATGATCTCTACGGTTCGCCCGTCGTCGAGTCCGATCTTGATGGGGACAGCCACACAAACTCCATCGACCACGCAATACACATGGTAGTCACCCTTCGAACCCAGCAGCGCCTGCGCCGGTAAGGTCCAGGCATCTTTCCGTTCGATCAGGTCGAAATTGACCGTGGCAAACATACCCGGGTAGATCTGTCCGTCCTTGTTCTCGAGAAGAATCTCGATCTTCATGGTGCGAGTGCGGCGATCCAGGTTGCGAGAAATTCGCGACACGACCCCATCGAATATCCGGTTTGGATAGGCATTGCAGGTGATTTCCGCCGAGTGCCCCTTCTGGATGTAAGGAACATCTGGCTCCGGGATCTGAACATAGATTCTCAGGCTGCTGAGATCCTTGATCGACACGATGGCTGTGTTCTTGGATGAAGAGGCTGCGACCACAGCAGCACCCAGATCGAGATAGCGATCGGCGATGACACCTGCGAAGGGCGCCCTGATGCTTGCGTATCCGAGCATCGTTTTTGCATGGTCGACCCGTGCATTGGCACCGGCGATGGCCGCCTCAGCGACAGAGACCAGGCTGGCCTTTGCTTCCATGTCGGCTTCTGCGACCTTGATCTTGGCTTCGGCGGCGCCCTCTCGTGCACGAGCAGATTCGAGTGCTGCATTACTGACTTCGACATCTCCAACGGCCTGCAGGTAGTCCCTGTCTGCGGCTTCCAGTTGTGCATCAGTAGCTGCGTCTTGTTGATGGAGTCGACGAATACGATCGGTATGAATCTTCTGGGCTGTGAGTTGTGCTTGTGCCTTGCGCAGTTCCGCTTCGGCCTGAAGGATTCCGACACTTGCTTGAATCCGTGCTGCTTTTGCGGCGACGAGTTGCGCGTCTCCACCTTTGGCGTGTGCCTGAGCGGCACTGAGTTTCGCATTTGCCTCGAGTAGCTGTGCTTCAGCACGCTTCAACTCATCGGTCAGTTCGGGTGTATCGAGAACGGCGATGATCTGATCCTTCTCGACCTGGTCTCCTATATCGACCGAGATCTGATCGAGGTAACCATTGGTTCTTGCATAGAGTATTGCTTCTTGCGCTGCAAGAATCTCGGCTGGCTTGGAAGGCAAACTGTAGACGAGAGTTTTCTGAACAGGATTGACGACCGTGACTCTTGGAATCTTGTCACCCGACTGCCCCTGGCAAGGCGGGGCCCACGCTGCGACCACCAGCAACAAGGTGAGTAGAGCAGGTAGTTCGGGAACCCCCCGTCGAAGTACTTCCAGCGCTGGGAACTGGTTTTGCATTTTGTTGGTCATGGTGTCAATCCTTCCGTAGTTCCTCACGGGCGAGCAGGTCACTGATGACGCGAGTTTTTCCCGAGATGAGTTCATAGAGAATCGGAACGATAAAGAGCGAAAGTGCCATCGCTCCCAGTACACCTCCGATGATGGCACGAGCCAGAGGTGCATTGGCTCCTCCCCCGAACCCGAGAGCCATCGGAAGCAAGGCGAGAATGGCTGCCAGTGATGTCATCAGAATTGGTCGAAGACGAGTACGAGCCGCGGTCCGGATGGCGCTTCGCAAATCTTTACCCTCATCGCGAAGTCGATTTGCGTAGTCGATCATCAAGACGCTGTATGCGACGACGATACCCGTCATCATGATGATGCCCATGAATGACTGGATGTTGAGGTTTGTGTCCGTCAGGAAAAGCATCCATGCAACTCCAGTGAAGCCGAGTGGCACCGAAGCAAGGATGATGAGGGGGTCCCTGAAAGACTTGAAGATCGCGACCATCACCAGATAGACCAGCAGGGCTGCAACGAGCAACCCGAACGCAAATTGCTCGAATGAATCGCGGGCTTGCTGAATCTCGCCGCGAATCTCCCACCGATATCCTTTGTCCATGTACTCCGCCATCAACGCCTGCAGCCGCGGCGATTCTTCAAGGCGTTGCTCTATATCGCTGACGACGCTGCCGAGGTCTTTCCCGACAACATTGGCATAGACATTGGTGACCCGGGTGATGTTGACGTGATTCACCACCGTTGGTCCTGTGGTCCGTTCGAATGTTGCGATGTTTCGCAGCAGTACCGGTTCGGTGGAATCTCCCTTGGTGGCTCTGATCGGAATGTTTTCGAGTGTGGCGAATGAATTGATCTCACCCTCTGGATACTGGGCACCGATGAAGTAGTGATTCCTCTTTTTCTTATCGATCCAGAAGGAAGGATTGAAGGTGACGCTGGAGTTGGTCGCAGTGATGATGTTCTTGACCACCTCTTCGGGAGTGATCCCTAGATAGGCCGCCTTGACTCTATCGATAACGATGTGAATGGAAGGGTAATCGAGGCGTTGTGCAACCCGGACATCTACTGCGCCTTCCACCTGACGGATTTCCTCGGAGATGGTTCGGGCGATTTCCTGTCCTACTTCGAGCTTGCTGCCGGTGACCTGGACGTCGATCGGTGATGGCAATCCAAAGTTGAGAGCGGCGGTCAGGATCCCTCCGGTATCGAAAGCAAACTCGATTCCCGGGAATCGATCCGTCAGTCGTTCTCTCAGGAGTGAGGCGTATTCTATCGAACTCCTGGAACGATTTTCCTTCAACTGAACGAGCATGAAGGCATCCATTGGACCCGTGTTGGGTGTGTATGCCGCAGGCCAGTCCATCAGCACGCCGAGGTTGGAGATCAACATCTGTAGATCAGAAGTGGAGACCTCGTCACGAGGATCCCACTGCCCTACGACGTCCTGGATCTCGTTTTCGACCCCCTCGATCAGTTGTTCGGTGGCCTCGATGCGAGTCCCGGAAGGGGCTCTCACGAAGATGGTGAACTGTCCCGAATCGGTCGCCGGGAACAACTCCTGGCCGACCTTGGTCGGAGCAATGTTCCAGGGGATTCCCGGGACCAGGCCCAGTGAGATCAGGAAGAAGACCACAACCGAGATTCCGACCAGCATCCGGCGTTTCAGAACCCTCTCGAGCAAAGCCGCGTAGTTACGTCCGATGACCCGGAAGAATGCCGGCTCATGCTCAGCGTCTCCTGATTCGCCAGCCGATCGAGTTTTCAGGAATCGCGCACAGCACAGTGGCACGATCGTCAGTGCTACCAGGTAAGAAGCGCCCATCGCGAGGATCACGCTGATGGCCAGCGGTGCGAACAGGAACTTGGAGATGCCACTGAGCAGCACGACCGGAAAGAAAACCACCATGATGGTGATGGTGGCGACAAATACCGGGCCGGCCACTTCGCTGGCACCATCGAGGGCGGCACGAACGGGGGGCTTGCCGAGACTCAGGTGTCGCGAAATATTTTCTAGCGTCACGATTGCCTGGTCGACGATCAGGCCGACCGCCAGCGCCAGCCCTCCGAGCGTCATCGAGTTGATGGTATTTCCGCTGAAGTACAGCCCGATAAATGCCGCTAGCGCCGAGAGCGGAAGTGACAGCAAGATGATCAGCATCGATCGAACGCTACCGATGAAGAGCAGCACGATCAGCCCGGCGAGAAATGCACCGATTAATCCTTCATGCTCAAGGGCGGAAATGGAGTCCCGTACAAAGATCGACTGGTCCATCACGACCTCGAGCAGCACATCGTCGGCCCCTTCGTACATGTCGACGACCCTCTGGCGGATCTGCGTTAACTTGGCGCGAATCTCGTTGACGATCTCGATAGTGTTGGCGCCCGGTTGGCGGTAGATCGGAATGTAGACCTGTCGCCGACCATTGATCCTGACGACATTGGTCTGGATCGACTGGGTGTTTTCTGCCTTCGCGACATCCCGCAGGAATACCGGTTTCCCATCGACGATCTTGATCAAAAGATCATTCAGCTCGGGGATCTCGTCGACCATCGCATTGGTCGTGATCATGTAATCGAGGTCGCCGAGTTTGGCGTTGCCAGTCGGGATGAAGACATTCTGTTCCTGGATTGCCCTGACCACGTCCATCGGGGACAACTGTCGCGCTTCCAGTTCCTCGCGATTGAGGTATGCAAAGATTCGGCGGAGAACTCCACCGTACACGGCGGGAGCGACAACTCCGCGGATCGACTGCAATCGGTTCCGCAACTCGTAATAGGCGACGTCGTAGAGTTGCTGCTCTGACATCGTTTCCGACGAAACGCTAACCAGGCACAACGGTACGGAAGCTGTCGGGTCAAAGGGCATCACCATCGGGGGGATGGTGCCAGGGGGAAGATAGAAGAGATCGCTCATCGCATAACTGGTGACCTGCGACATCGCACTTTCCATGCTGATGTCTTCACGGAAGAAGTCCTTGACGATGGAAACCCCCGTCATCGACTTTGCTTCCTGGTGGGAAATCCCTACCGATTGACCGGTCCAGCGTTGCATGCGGCTGCTGATGTCACCTTCGACTATCTCTGGCGGCATTCCGTTGTAGAAGGTCACGATCTGGACTGCGGGGGTCTTGAAGATCGGCAGCAAGTCAGAGGGGATACGAGTCAAGAAGATTGAACCGAGAGAAATCACTGCCAGGGTGAGCACCAGCACGAGGTATGGAAATCGAAGAGCCGATCGGACGAGCCACATTCTTGGAATGCTCCATTTCAGCCGGGTGTCCAGGACACCGCGGATCTCGTGAATCAGGACCGTCTGAGTAAGGGCAGGATCGTCTCGGGTTACGGCGTCAGTCTCGATATGTCGATCTGGATGACAAACTCACACCCAACCCCGATGACCGCAAGAGGGATAAGCCAAATTCCCCGGGAATCGAAATGGTCTGGTGCTGCTGTCAGGTCGAGTTTGACGAGAGTTCTCGTCAGGAGCGTAGCCCGGGCAGGGTTCCGGTGCTGTCACCGATTTGTTCGACCGTGGAACCCGCAGCTTGAGCCATCGACAGGAACAGGTTGCACATCGGAGTATTTTTGTCGGCGACCAGGTGCCGGCCTGTATCGATGAGGCCGTTGCCGCGACCAGCGATCAATACCGGTAGATTGTCATGGTTGTGGCGATTGCCGTCTCCAATGGCGGATCCGTGAACCACCACGGTCGAATCGAGCAGGGCCCCTTCCCCGTCTGAGACTTCAGAGAGTCTTTTGACGAAGAAAGCAAACTCCTCTGCTTGCCAGCGATTGATCTTTCGCACCTGATCGATCT
>JBBWWE010000350.1:0-2509 GCA_050256595.1 Planctomycetota bacterium | reverse complement strand
CGACCAACGTTTGCATCCGTTTCGATTCGAAGGGGTGAGGAAACACCATGAATGACTTCACCATGAGCGACCGCGCCCCGGAACCGGTAGGGCCCTACCCTCATGCCCGGCGCGCCGGGGATTTCATTTTCCTCAGCGGTGTTGGGCCTCGATCCCGCGATCGGAGCGACATCCCCGGGGTCACCCTCGATGAGGCGGGAAACATCGTAGAATACTGTATCGAGACTCAATGCCGCTCATGCTTCGAGAACGTCCAGATGGTGGTCGAGGATGCAGGGGCTCGCTGGGAAGACGTGGTCGATGTGACCGCATTTCTCACCGACATGAAGAAGGACTTCGCTGCCTTCAATCGAGTCTACGAGCAGTACTTCGGGGAGATTCGGCCGAGCAGAACCACCGTCGAGGTGGGAGCCCTGCCCACTCCCATCGCCGTCGAGTTGAAGGTGATCGTCCACGCGCCACACAGTTGAGGAGTCGCAGTCTTGAACATCGCTGAACGAAGCCTGCTACCACTCACCCTCATCGGAATCGGGATTTTCATCTTCCTGGTGGGTTGGTACTTCGTTGCCGATGAGGTCGTCCCCTCCGGTGGCGAGGTGACGACCACCACCGTGACCGATCCCATCGATGACGTGAACACCATCACCGATTCTGGCGATACCCAGCAAAGACCTCAGCGTGTCCTCGACAACATTCCGCGCATGCGCTTCGCCGGTCAGGTGATCGACGTCTCGACCGGGCTGCCGGTAGTCGGCGCCACCGTCGCCTTCCGCGATGCTTCCGGTTCGAAACCACTGGGCCACTTCCGTACCCGAACCGGCGGACTCTTTGCCCTCGATTTGCCCGAAACGAATCGTGCGGTCGTCGTCGTTCGAGCACCGGGTTATGCACCGGGCAGCTGGAAGTGGGGCCTGGAAGTCTTTCCCGACTCCGATTCGGGTACCAACGCCCATCCGGAAGACCTGCTGCTGGCGATCTCGCCGGAGAGTGCCCTGTGGGTCTCCATCGATAGCAGCAAGACGGAACCACCGGAACGTCCCTTTGTCGAGGTTCGAATGGTACAGCCACGCACTCCCCGTGAACTGGGATCACCAGTGGAGTTGCCACCGCAACCACTCGTCGATGGAGAAATCCGCATCGGTGGTCTGCTGGCAGGACGCCACCTGGTCAGCATCCGATCCGGCTCGAAGGTGCTGGCGCGCCGCGAGGTGGAAATCGGCGAAGGCGAAGAGCGAGATGTGATCTTCCGTCTCGGTCCTTCCATCCAGATCCACGGCATGGTGCTGCGCAACGACATCCCCGTCGATGGTGGAACCATCCAGACCTGGTGTCGAGAAACCCAGGCTTCTTCTGCAGTACCGGTTGCCTTTGATGGTCACTTCGAAACCCTGCTGCCAGGGCCGGGGCGCTGGCGTTTCATCTGGACGTCTGCATCCCACCGGGGCGAAGGCACCACCCATGAACAGCAAATCGATGAAGATGCAGAACTGGTCATCGAGTTGCGAACCGCTTCCCTCGATGGACGCGTGATCGGTCCCGCCGGAGAATCGCTGGTCGGGTTACAAGGCAGTCTTTTCGGACCACGTCCGTTCTCCTTCACCACCGATGAACAGGGCCGTTTCTTCATCGATGACATCCCCCACGGTCAATATCGCTGGGTGTTTCTCCAGCAACCCGAAGGGGTCTTTGCTCCCAGTTCGCAGTTCGAGGTCAACGGACCCACCATCGAACAGTTTCAGTTTCAGGGTGCCTGCCACTTGCTGGAGCGGGTGCAAAAGGCGCTCGATGAATACAGCACGCCAGAAACTGCCACGGTGCCGGTCTATCGCATCGATAAAAACGGTGCACTATCGCCTCTGAAGAGAACCGATTCCGCCGATGAGTTCTGGTGGCCACGCCAGGGCGGACTGGGCGTTGTGTACCAGCGCGGCTGGACCCCTTACTTCTTCTCGACCGGCCCGATCGATCACCCGGTACCCATCGATGCGCTGTTGCAACCAGCCGGAGAAGTGACGGTGACGCTAGTCGGTCTCGACGGAGAGGTGCTGGCCAATCATCCCTTCACCATCGAGACGCTGGCGGCCCCACAGATTCCGGCCGCATGGGCGCAAAGAGCGACCGGACCACGCGGTTCCTGTCGTGTGACGCTGGCACCGGGCGAGTATCAGATCCACACCGTCCTCGACAGCGGTCCCGCATCAGCCACCGTCATGATCTTCCCGCAAAGATCGACACGCCTGCGCCTGCCCTAGCCGACCGTCACCTAGGAGTGGATGGTCCGGAGCACCGCCCGCACCGGGCTGGCATCGAATCCGGTCAGTTTCAGCGGCAGCGCGATCAACTCGTAGATACCATCCTCAACGCCGTCGAGTACCAGGCCTTCCAGGATCAGGATACCGCTACGACGGCAGGCATCGTGGGACGGCAGATCCTTCGAGTCGGCAACATCAACGCTGGGCGTATCGACTCCGAGCAGTTTCACCCCATCCTCTGACAACTTCTCGATCAG
>JBBWWE010000349.1:0-11075 GCA_050256595.1 Planctomycetota bacterium | reverse complement strand
CAGCGCGCGTATGGGGGCCGACGCAGGATCCATCGACTCGTCGTCGTGCTTTATGGAGCCTCCCCAGCGCTGTAGATGCTGATCGCGGGATTACGGGAGCAATTGGAAAATGTCGAACACGGCCAACTATAGCAGCAAGAGCCATCTCTGGGTCCTCTTGTGGGTACTCTGCTCGTGTGGCTGGGGTTCAGCTCAGATTCCTTCTGATCACACCTCTGAACCGTCCTTTTCCTACCACTGGGGGGAAGTCAGAGTGCGGCTCGAGATCGAGCCGGATCGGCTGGCGATATTCATCGCCGAGACGGCAGACCCGCTGCTTGCCGTCGAGGAGCAACTGAGAGTTCTGCGTATTTTCGATCAGGTCCGCACCATCGAAGAGACCCGTTATCCTGGCTTGGTCATCCTTGAGTTGATGCGGCAAAACGCCTCGGAACTGCTCATCCGGCTCGATTCTCTGGCCACTGGCTGGGCCGCTCCATGTCTGCGATACCGTGGACGTCTGCACATTCCCCGGCCTGAAATCCTGGTGTCTCTCGATCCGGATGACCCCCAGGCGCAACATCGCTTGCTACGGCAGCCGGGAATTTCCCTGATACGAGAGTTCCCATCACTAGAGCCTCTGCTACTCGTTTCCCAGGCAACAGCCCCTCGTCGCATCGAGCAGCGTATGGAACAACTGCTCTCCATCGATGGAGTGATCGCTGCGAGTCCGAATTTCATCATGGATCTGACTTCGATGGCAGTTCCCAACGACACTTTTTTCGGCAGCCAGTGGCATCTTCAGAACACGGGACAGCAGGGCAACGTTGGAGTTGATATCGATGCCGCTGATGCGTGGGGAATCCAGACCGGTTCATCGTCGGTGCGGATTGCCATCCTCGATGAGGGAGTGGATGTTGTCCACGAGGACCTCATCTCTCACATCGTTGCGGGGCATGATTCCACATCGCAGTCACCTCCTGCAGGTATTGCAGGCAACTGTGCCGCTGACGATGGTCACGGGACCTCGTGTGCAGGGCTAGCGGCTGCACAGGGAGACAACGGGATCGGTGTTACGGGAGTGGTCTGGTCCGCGCAGATCCAACCCGTACGGCTCGGTTTCGGTGACCACTGGACAGAGAATGCCTGGATCATCGATGCCATCACGTGGGCGACCGACAACGGTGCAGACATCCTCTCCAATTCCTGGGGTGGCGGTTCCCCCAGTACTGCAGAACAAGCTTCCATTCAGTATGCGCTGACGGTAGGAAGAGCAGGCCTGGGATGCCTGGTGGTGTTCTCCAGCGGTAACGAGAACACAGCCGTCACCTTTCCTGCAGCCTACCCCGAGACGATCGCTGTCGGGGCCAGTAGCCCCTGCGATGAAAGAAAGAGCCCCTCCTCCTGTGATGGGGATACCTCCTGGGGCAGCAATTTTGGAACCCAGCAGACGGTCATCGCACCGGGGGTTCTGATGGCAACTACCGACAACAGCGGTGCCGGGGGTTTCGTCAATGGCGACTACATCGGTGGATTTGGAGGAACCTCATCGGCCGCGCCCGTGGTGGCGGGTGCGTTGGCGTTGTTACTATCTCAAGACGCGACGCTCACGGCTGCCGAAGCGCAATCCATTCTTGAAACCAGCAGTGAGGATCAAGTGGGTCCCCCGGGTGAGGATACCCCGGGATTCGATATCCACTTCGGACATGGACGTATCAACCTGGCAAATATGCTCTCGTTGATGGGATCTCCGGAAGCTCCCGTCAATTTCACCTGTAGCGAACTTGCCGTCGGGGTCCAGTTGAGCTGGGCTCCGGGTGAGCCCTACGACCAGGTTCTGATCAGCCGCGATGGTGTTCTGCAGGCAACGCTCGGTGGCAATGCGACCGGATTCCTCGACACTTCCGTATCGACTGGCCTGCACACCTGGGAGGTACAAGGAGTCGTTGGATCGCAACAGACCCTGTCGCGATCCTGCACCTTGTTATTGCTGGGAGACGCTCGCGATCTGGTCTACTCACCGGAAACAGGAACGGTCGATCCAGGAACCGCGTTGATCGATGCCCTGATCCAGTCGGGTCGGAGTTTGATCCTCACATCGAGTCTGACGGCGGTTCCGGTTCTGGATGATTTTGACCGGATCTGGGTTCAACTCGGGATGTTCCCCAACAATCACACCCTGACCACGCAGGAGGGCGATTTACTCGATACCTACCTCACCAACGGGATCGGCGGAGATGCTCTCTACCTCGAGGGGGGAGATACCTGGTTCTTCGACCCGCAGACATCGGTCCACGCACGATTCGGCATCACTGCTCTCGCCGATGGTGCTTCGGTCGACGATCTGGCACTGATAGTTGGGTTCGAGGCCACGGGGTGTGATCTTTCCGGATTGAACTTTGATTACTCTGCCGATGAAAACACCTGGGTCGATCGACTTGCTGCCAATGTTGGTTCCTCTGTGGTTCAGTCCAACGATTCTCCTGCCTATGACGTAGCGGTCCATCGCAATACCGGCACCTTCAAGACCTTCGGTGCTTCCTACGAGTTGGGTGGCTTGATCGCTGGAGCATCGACCAGACTCGAACTGATAGAAGCTCTGGTTCAATGCCTCGCAGACATCTTGATTCCTGTTTCGGATCTCGTCTGCTCGGTTTCCGGTAGTTCTGTACAGGTCTCCTGGAGTAACGCCGGTGGTTGGGATTCGATCGAGGTTTCCCTCGATGGCGCCGCTCCTGTAGTGCTTGGAGGATCTGCCACGACCACTACTTTCACCGGGCTTCTGACGGGGGCTCATGTGGTCGAGGTGGTTTCCGTTTCGGGGACCGAATCGGCGCTCGGGATCGCATGTTCTTTCGGGGTTTCTCCCGCTTCTCCAACCCAGGTGCTGTGCCAGCAACAAGGTGCAGATGTGCAACTTTCCTGGGTCAATGGCCAGAGTTACGAAGCCATCGAGGTCCTCAGGGATGGGTTTCTTCTCGATACCCTGGCAGGAAATGCCACCACGTTCGTCGATCTCGCGCCGGTAGTGGGGCCACACCAGTATTTTGTCCAGGGAACGGTGGGAGGATTCGATAGCCTTCCTGGGATTTGTGGATTGCTACTCGGGCCGGTTCCGGTCAACTCGCTCGAGTGCAATCTCACTGGAGGCATCGTCACTCTTACCTGGGTCAATGGAGCCATCTATGACTCCATCGATGTGCTCCGTGATGGCATCCTGATCGGTTCCGTCGATGGCAGTTCCACCAGTTTCACTGACGTTCCCGGAGCCGGCAGCCATGTATGGGCTGTTCGGGCCATTTCTCAGGGGATCCCTTCTCCGAACTCGACCTGCTCGTTGCTCGTTCCACCATCGGAACCGTTCGATTTGAACTGTGTCGTGACGGGGTCCGAGGTCTCCTTGCAATGGTCAAACGAACCGGGTTATGACCAGATCATCGTCAGCCGTGGCGGTATCCAGATTGCCAGTCTGTCGGGCATGGCGACCAGCCATCTCGACACTCCGGGTCCCGGTGTGTTTCTCTACGAGATTGCCGGGGCCAATGGTGCTGCTGTGAGTGACGCGATCAGTTGCAACGTATCGGTAGCACCGCAGCCAGTTTCCGATCTCCAGTGCCTCCATACTGGAAACGTCGTGATTCTCTCATGGATCGAGGAATCCGGTATCGACGCGGTCGAGATTCGTAGAGAGGGCCTTCTGATCGCCACGGTCCCGGCGGGGACGGGCTTTTTCATCGACAACACGACAGCAGTTGGGCCACGCGAATACTCACTTCGCGTACTGGCCGGGACCCTCACTTCAACCGATGTTTCCTGTCAGGTCGTCGTTCCACCCGGCAGCGTGACGGGGCTGACTTGCCAGAGTTTGACGCCGGAGACGGTTTTCATGAGCTGGATTCCACCGGCGGGAGCGACCGATGTGCGAATCGAACGCGGCGGCGTAGTGGTCGCTGAGTTACCCGTTTCCACCACCAGTTTTGTCGAGGATCCAGCGCCGGTAGGAATCCAGATTTATTCCTTCATTCCATCGGTTGGGGGAGTCGATGGAGCGGTCAACAGTTGCGCTGTCGATGTGCAACAACAATTCCCGCCTCCGGTCGCAGGCTTTTCAGTTTCTAGCAGTTCCGGCACTGCACCGCTGCTGGTTGAGTTCACGGATACTTCTACCGGTGTGATCAATACATGGATCTGGCAGTTTGGTGATGGTTTCTCTTCGTCTCTCCAGAACCCGATTCACACGTATTCGGATCCGGGCACTTTCGAGGCACTCTTGACCATTTCTGGACCCGGTGGATTGGATACATCGACCACGACGATTGTCGTTTCAATGGTCGCTGTGCCTTTTATCCGCGCGGACGGAAACGGTGATGGTTTTATCGACATCTCGGATCCGATTCAGGCGCTGGACTACATATTTGGATCGGGTCAGGCCGACTGTATCGCCGCGCTAGATTTCGATGATGGGGGAGAAGTGGACATCGCGGATGCGATTGCCATGTTGAACTTCATCTTCGGTTCCGGGGGTCCACCGCACGCGCCCTTCCCTGACTGCGGAGTCGACCCCACTCCAGACTCTTTGGGTTGTACCTCGACACCGAACTGTCCGTGAATCAGGGGATTCTCACCTGCTTTTTATCCTCTGACGGTTAGAAGTTGGCAAATCCGCACATGGATCGTCCGGTCAGGACGCTATAGAGGTAATTGGTTGTCGAATCCCATCAACAGCCAAGGTTATCCGGTGTTGTATCGAAGTTCGGGTCGGGAAATGGATCTGGCGGAGCGCTTCCACTTCCGAACAGGTATTGCAGTACCTTGATCGCATCGGCGATGTCGAGGTACCCGTCATCATTGCTATCGGCGGCATCTTCACAAGGCAGCACCAATGTTGATCCGAATAGATAATCGAGCACGATGATCGGATCACTGATGTCGATCGCGAGATCCTGATTTGCATCTCCCCTGATGAAGACAGCAGAACTTCCTGCGGGCAGGGTCAAATCTCCGAGGTCGATATCGGTCAGGACCTCGATCTGCTCGATGAGGAGAGGGGCGAGTGGGGTGGTTGAGGGTGGAAGTAGCAGCAGATCATAGGTGTTTGGGCTGAGGGCGACCGAAAAGGTCCCGTCTGATCCCCCGTTTTCGTGGATCGTTGGATAGCTGGCTCCGGTGGCGCTGACGAGCAACTCGACATCGACAAATGGTATCGGATTGCCGGCACTATCGATGCATCTTCCGGAGAGTAGTTCTGCGTCGGGAAGCACGACGGTACCGAGGTCGATGGGACCCGGGGAGGTAACCTCTACCTCGATCAGTTGCGATTGCCGTACCGGTCCTGTTGGCGGGGGATCGACCTCGACATTTATCGATCCGGCGGGAAGCAGTATTTCGAAGGTTCCATCAGGATTCGAAACGTCATGATTGAGATAGATTGCGATTCCGGTTGCTGCTTGCTCTGCATCGAGGTTGGCATCGGCGATCTCTTCACCGGAGGAACCGATCACCTGCCCGAAGACATTGAATCCTAACGGCATGACGATGGTTCCCAGATCGAGGTTCTTGTCGATGGTCAGTTCCAGGAATCCGTGTGGTATTCGTTCCTCGTTATTCGTCGAAGTAACCTGTCGGTGAACCACATCCCAGGTGCCCTGTGGTACC
This sequence comes from Planctomycetota bacterium, assembly GCA_050256595.1. Lineage (GTDB taxonomy): Bacteria > Planctomycetota > UBA8108 > UBA1146 > UBA1146 > UBA1146. The sequence goes on along the minus strand of JBBWWE010000349.1, from coordinate 5,441 downwards.
AGCACCGAGAAATTGCCAGCGTTATCGGTGTTGTCGTTGTTCAGATCTATCGCGACACCCTGGGCATCGTAAATGTTCATGTCGATTCCAGGTAATGGCACTCCATCCTCATCGACTACCGTTCCCGTCAAGGTGTGGGCCGGATCCATGACGATGGTTCCGAGATCGGTGTCACCGAACAAGAACACGTCATCCACTTCCAGTGGATACGCAGTAGGCGATGGAGAGACCATTTGATAGAGGAATCGGTACTCATCCACCAGTCCAGGAATGGTCAGGCAGAAAGTGCCATCCGCAAGAGTGTAGTCCCCGGTCAGATATAACCAGCCGGAATTGCCACCCCGGATGTCGATGTCGATGGGCGACAGTGGATTTCCGAAGATGTCCTCGACCAGCCCCGTGATGATCCAGCCATTTCCGAGGTTGATGTTACCGACATCCAGATCGCCGGTGAGATCGATGTCCAATACACTCGATATAAATCCCGCCGGAGGATTGACCTGAAGGCTGTACGTTCCAGCGGGGATGGTGATGGAGATGGTCATCGAAAAGGAGCCGTCGCTGGCGGTGGAATCACCGCTGACGGGAATCTCGATGGTGGGTGAATCAGGATCGATGAGATCGAGATCTACGCCCTCAACGGGTCCTCCCGCCGAGTCGAGGATATAACCGCTGATCAGCCAGTTCTGGGCCTGGATCTGTGCCGGAATGAGCAGCAGAAATAGCCCTAGAAGCAGCGTAAAAGCACGGTTGCAATTTCGGGAAATTGTCACGGGGGACCTCTCCGACGGATTTCTTCACCTTCCTCATCGATTGTCTCGCCGCTCTGGTCCTTGTAAAGCCATGATTAACATATAGTGGTAGTATAGTCTTGTTAGTCACCCAGGGAGATCACTCACCTGGAAACTATTCCTGCGGTAGACTGCAGGTAGCCCTAGATAGGACGAAAATGGACCGGCTGCGGACGGCATACCCCCTCTTTACCGCTTCATTGAGGCTGCTGGTGATGTTGATCATCCCGGCGGTCACTTTCGCAGATCCTCCACAGGGCTATTACGATTCGACGATCGGACTGGTCGGAGAGGACCTGCGGTTGGCTCTCCACGAGATCATCGATGACCACGAGAAGTTTCCCTATACCAGTTCCGCCACAGACACCTGGGATATTCTCGGGATCGCCGAGGAGGATCCGGGAAATCCAGCCAATGTCATCAACTTCTACCGCAACACTTCGGTCTCGTGGTTTGATCAGAACGTTACCGATGGTTGGAACAGAGAACACACCTGGCCGTCTTCCTATGGCTACACCAACAACGGTAGTTGTAACTATCCTTACTCAGATATTCATCAACTCAGAGCTGCCAGCCCCTCCTACAACTCGGCACGCAGCAATCGTCCCTACGATTGGTGCACTTCTTCATCTGGATGCGAGGTTTGGCCGGCAGAGGGAACCGCTTTTTCCAATCTTTCTTCTGGTTTTGGAAGTGCCGGATCGTGGGAGGTCTGGGAAGATCGCCGGGGCGATGCGGCGCGGGCCATCTTGTACATGGAGACCCGCTACGAGGGAGGAACCCACGGCGTCACCGGTTGTGCTGAACCGGACCTGAGAGTGACCGACAATCGAGCACTCATCGTTTCCGATGTCACACAAAACCTGAGTGTTGCCTACATGGGATTGCGCTCGGTATTGCTCGAATGGCATCTTGAGGATCCAGTGAGCCTCGTGGAACAGCAGCGAAACGATGTTGTATTCAGTTTCCAGGGCAACCGTAATCCTTACGTGGATCATCCCGAATTCGTGTGTCTCATCTGGGTTTGCCCCACCTCGGACACAACGCCCCCGGCGGTTCCCACTGGACTGTCAACCACTGCAGGGGAGTGTCAGGTTTCACTCGACTGGAACGACAATTTCGAGAGTGATCTCGCCAGTTACTCCGTCTACCGTGCCACTGATCAGGCCGGTCCGTACACTATCATCTCGAGCACGGCTCTGGTCAGTACTTACATCGATGGCACCGTCGATGGGGCCGTTCAGTATCACTACCAGGTGACAGCCACCGACATCTCCGGTAATGAGAGTGGTGCTTCAGTCTCAGATTCGGCGATTCCCATCACGGGATCCGGATGCGGAGGGCCTCCTCCTGATCCGGGATCTGTGAACATCATCGTCTCCGAACTGATGCCCAATCCTTTCATGGTTTCCGATGCTGAGGGCGAGTGGTTCGAACTCTTCAATCGTGGAACATCTGCGGTCGATCTCGATGGCTGGACGATTCGTGACGATGATATCGATCTTCATGTCATCGACGTTGTCGGAGGACTGGTGATCCAGCCCAACGAGTTTCTGGTACTGGGACGAGATGGAGACCTGGCCAGCAATGGTGGTTTCGTGGCGGACTACGTTTACAGCGGTTTCATACTCGCCAATAGTGCCGATGAATTGGTCTTGCTCGATCTCAATCAGCAGGAACATACCCGAGTCAATTATTCTGCGACGACGTTCCCTTATCAGAGTGGAATTTCCACGGAGATCAGCGACCTGCTTGCGCCCGATGCTGCAGATCCCTTGATCTGGGTTACAGCCTCGACCCCTTATGGGCTGGGTGATCTGGGTTCTCCCGGGGATGAAGGATCCGCTCCTCTTCCACCTCCTCCTTCGGACTCCTTCATCCGTGGAGATGCCAACCAGGATCTATCGGTCGATATCAGCGATCCAATCATGGTGCTCGATTATCTGTTCGGATCGACATCGGTGCTTCCGTGTGAGGATGCCGCCGATGGTAATGATGATGGAGATCTGAACATTGCCGATGCCGTCGGTATCCTGCAGCATCTGTTCAATAACGGGGGACCTCTGCCCGCTCCGTTCCCCAACGAGGGACAAGATCCGACCAGCGACTCCCTCGGCTGCTGAGAAGCAACAAGATCGCCACCAGTAACAATAACAGCGATGGGGGACCGAGTTGAAATGCATCGATTTGGCCTGAACCGATGATCGATTGCCACCTTCGCAGGTTTCCCCTGGCGGGGATGACTCCGGCATCGATGGAGCGACCCTGTTGCCACCAGGCAGCGGCCATCTCTTGCGCTTGCGGGATCGAAGCCACCAACCAGTTGGTTCCGGGGACTGCCTCTGCGCTGAGCACCGTCAGTTGGCTTCCGATGCTTCCCAGCGAGATTGCCATCGACAGGGGATCTTCGGCACGCCTTTGCAGAGCCAGTTGATATTGACCGTCCTGGCCCTGCACCAGGAATCCTGTGCGCCTCGGTTCCTTGCGACGATCCGCACTGCCTGCGATCAGTTGTGACAACTGGGCGATCATCTCCGGAGCCTTGCTGGAGAGACTGAACTCGTCGAGTCCCGAATACCAGACAACACTGACACCGTCACCGATCGATCGGATGGCCAGAAGCGGTGCGCCATCTCCGTCGACCCAGAGATATTTGCTGTCGCTGGCGATGGATCCGGCTTCGATCGCAATGCGGCGCAGGGGAACGGGCGGGCGAGGGGCTCCTGCATCGAGGAACTCATCGAGACTTGCGACCAGCACCGGTGAACGAACCGGTTGCCAGCCCTTCTCCTGCGGTTGCACGACCTCCTGCAGCAATGCTCGCGCATGCTGTGGACTATGCGCCCTGTGCACCGATCCATCGGAAATTCCGCACAGTATCTCGACTGCATCGAGTTCGATGGGTTCTCCGACCAGCAGGACATGAAAATCGATCTGCATCCTCTTCAGAGATGTTCCGATGCCCTCCCAGTCGTCGGGAGTGCTGCGACCATCGGTGATGACAACCAGTGACTTACCACCGTCGGACTCTTTCAAGGCCGCCATGCTGAAGTGCAAGGCAGATCCCAGATCGGTTCCTCCACCGGTGGTGATCTGCTGGTCGATACTCTCCAGCAACGAACGATCCATCCTTGTTCCCGGTGGGAAGATCCAGTGTGGCTCCTCGCGAAAGCCCGCGATGCCCCAGAGCGATTGATGCGGGCTTCCCTCGAGAATCGACAGGGTGCCCGCCAGCAAGGTCGATGCTCCTTCGCCGGTGAGGCTTCCGGAAAGATCGAGCAGCAGGATTCCGAGATCTTGAATCGGAGGTTGCGGGGCGGGGGGGATTTCAGTGGGCAAGATCGTTGCGAGCCGCTGGCGGGTTTCTTCGTCCTCGCAGAATGGATCGGCGGGTAGAGCGACGAAAGTGCCCCCCCTGCGGATCCAGGCGCTCAGCATCTGCGTGGTGTTGTCATCGATGACCACCGAGTTCCAGACGATGACCGAGCCCGCTGCCGGTTCGGGGAAGTGACCCGCGGTGAGTTCCGTTGAAAATGCCGGAGCCGGCAGCAGGTTTTGTGCGGCGGATCCCGAAGCACTCCACAGTGCCGCAGGAATCGCTTCTTCAACGATGAGAGTGGCTTTCTCACCCTGTTGGTTCTCGATCAACCAGGCTCCGGGAATGGCCGGGTTCCACGGCGAGGTGATCTCGAGACGTTGTCCTCCTGGCGAGATCGCCTCGAAGGAACTGTTGGCTCCGTCTCCTTCGATGGAGACCGTTTGCCCCGATCGAATGCGTACCGGTACCACTTTCCATTGCGGGTCGTTGGTTTTCTTAACTTCAATTTCGATTCCTCGCGAACGAATCCGTCGCTGGAGTGCCGGCGAGGCAGGAGCGGCCAGGCTGGGAACCTGGATCACCATTGCTGGCGATTCTCTGGAACTGAATTGATCCAGATTGATGATTGCTGGCACTGGCTTCGCAGCTGAAGGGATTTGCCCGGCAAAGATGGCCAGCAAGATACAGATGCCCGGGATTCTGCCCTGTGCTCCCAGAAGTAAAGGCATCAGCAAGGCGATCAGCAGTGCCAGGATGATCGACAGGTGCAGCCCGGCGCGAACCAGCAAGGATGGTGCATCTGCGGTGGCTTCAGCGGGAGCCAGTTCTTCGATGAGGCGACCGAGCAGTACTGGCCAGTCCGATCTTCGAGCCAGATCGCCGCTACCGGGCAGGAAACCCCACAAAAATCCGTCGTCATTTCTCGACAGCAAGGATCGACCCTTCTCATCGATCAGAATCGCATCTCCTGCAACTTCCGATGCTCGAAGGACGGTCCAGTAGCGTGGATGGAGCCCATCGAGCAGTGCAGGCTGGCTGGCGGCTACCGCAATTCGTGGCAGGATCTGCGCTCCCTCTTGCGCGGGGAACACGATCGACGGCAACGACGAATCCTGCGCTTGCTGACGGAGAATGACGACATCGGGTTGGGAGTCGGAGATCTCGATCCTGTCGGCTTGCTCCAGCACCTCGAGAGCATCGGAGACCTGTGACAGGTTGCTGAGGTCAGAGACCACAGTTTTGTTATTTCTTGCTGGAGCGATCAGTGTGCGGCTCTTGGAATCGATGAGCACCTCGATGAGTGTTCCTGGTTCCAGATCGCCCGCCTCGAT